>CAJQOA010000019.1 GCA_905479815.1 uncultured Psychroserpens sp. | reverse complement strand
TATAGAATTACCAGATGTGATTACTTTAAGCTCATTTGGAGTTGTAACTATAATTACATCATTAGCCAACTCAAAATCTGTGACACTTAATGCATCTTCTGTTACTGGATTGAAACCTGTCCATAAAGCTCCAGCATCTGTAACATATGCTCCCATAGTACCTGGTGGTATATGCAAAGCTATATTACTTCGGTCTGTGGCAAAAGTATCAGTAACACCTCCCGTGTCTATTGTAGGAGGTGTTGTTCCTAATGATATTACATTGGCTAATGGATTACCAAAAAAAGCTAGTATATCAATATTAGTAACACTACTAGGAATAATAATCTCGGTCAAATTATTACCTGTAAAAGCACCACCACCAATATCTGTAAGATTATTACCAAATATTACTTCTGTTAAAGAACTATTTGCAAATGCGCCATTACCAATAGTTAGAACGCTATCTGGGATCGTTAAAGTACCAGTTAAGTTATTAGAATTAAAAGCTTGAAGCTCTATAGCAGTAACACTATTTGGAATACTAACACTAGTTAAACCTTTGGATGATAAAGCATTATTCCCAATAATTGTAACATTAAAATCTGTACAACCGCTAGAAACAGTAGCAGGTATATTTACAATTGTACCTCCAGCTGTGTTATAATCTGTAACAGTTACTTCATTATTTGGGTTTGCATTAATTTGATAGGTTATGTTGTCTACTACGAAAGTTCCAGTAAGTCCTTCTGCAACGCTGTTGAAACCAGTCCAATCTGCTGCTGCATATGCACTTGCTGTGCCAGATGGGATTGATAAATTCATAGTACTACGGTTACCAAAACTATCTGTAGCAACATTATTACTGCTTATTGTAGGTGGTATTGTTGCTTCGGAAATGACACAAGTTAAGGGGTTACCTTGAAAAGCCCAGTTACCAATACTTAAAACACTACTAGGTATAGTAACATTAGTCATCAAATTGTTTATAAAAGCATTACCACCAATACTTGTTACACTATTGGGTATAGCAATACTTGTTAACTGATTATTTTGAAAAGCACCACCACCAATACTCATAACATTATTACCAATAGTTGCACTTGTTAATGAATTACCACTAAAAGCGCCAGTACCAATAGTTATAACACTATTAGGGATAATAGCACTTGTTAATCCATTATTTTGAAAAGCAAGAAATTTAATACTAGTAACATCATAACTTGTAACACTATTAATAACTGATGCAGGTATATTAACTATTGTACCTCCAGCCATATCATAATCTATAGCTTCAACAGCATCTGGCGTTATAGAAGTAACCTCATAAGTTATAAAATCAACAACAAAGATATCGCCAACTGCCAGTGATACTGCTTCTGTAACCGAATTAAAACCTGTCCAACCTCCAGCGGCATATGCAGTTGATGTCCCAGTTGGTATTGTCAAATCTATAGTACTACGGTCAACATTAAATGAGTCTCCACTTCCTGTAGTTATAATCGGAGGTGTTAAGCTTTGTGAAAAAACACTATTTAAAGGGTTATTATTGAAAACTGAAGCTGCAAGTGAATTTATACTCTCTGGAAGCGTTACGCTTGTCAATTGATTTGTTGCAAAAGCACTAAGACCAATAGCTGTTAAACCATTAGATATTGACAAATTACTTATCTGATTATTGACAAAAGCATTACCACCAATTGAAATAACACTATTTGGAATAGTTACAGTTTGCAATTGGTTAGTTGCAAAAGCAAAATTTATTATATATAAAACGCTATCAGGAATAGTAACACTCGTCAATTGATTATTAAAAAATGAATCTATACCAATTTGTGTTACACTATACGATACTCCATTATAAGAGACCATGTTTGGTATATTAACTATAGTACCTCCAGCCATATCATAGTCTATTGTTTGAACTGTATTAGCTGCAACAGAGGTTACAGAATACGTAATAAAATTTTCGGTAAACGTTTGCGAATACCCTATTCCAATTGTAAATAGAGTCATTAAAATAAGTAGTGTTTTTTTCATAATCTATAGGTTTTAAAAGTTTATTTAAAGCCAAAGTAGTTTGATAAAACACACTAAAAAACAGGGAACCTTTTTTTGATAGGTTTGAAACAATAAGCGTTTGGATTGAATTTATATACGTTATGTGTAGAATTTTAAATTAAAAAATAAACATAAAAAAAGCACCTAATAGATGCTTTCTTATAAGAGTTATTAAAAATAAAATGAAACTTATATAATTAATTATCAGGGTTTAATATTCTGATTTACTCTAAATACATTCTCTGGATCATAAGTCCTTTTTATACTCACTAACCTATCATAGTTATGTTTGTAACTAGCCTTTATGCGATCTTGACCTTCATCCATCATAAAATTTGAATAGGCACCTCCTGCTGAATATGGATGTAAAGCTTCGTAATATGATTTACACCAATTGGTTATTTTTTCGGCATTCTCAGGTTCTGGATCAACACCTATATATACGCCTGCGTATTTTGCACCTCTGTAAGCCCAAGGTGTTTCTTCAGTACCTACTCTACTTGCAGCTCCAGTAATTGGGTATAAATGCATTTGCGATAGTACTGTTGGTATTGCTGAGCCAAATTTTAAATGTTGTGCTCTAACTTCTGGCCCTAGGTCATTAAAAAAGTCTGCTCTCCAGTACCATTGCAATCCTGGAGGTAAAAGACCATCAAACATGGTTTGCAATGCTGGATAAGGCATATCGCCTACATGTGCAAATACAGGGTTAAGATCTAAGACCTCTTTAAATAAGGCTTCAAATTTATTGGGATCTCCTACATAACACCATACAATACCGCAAAACTTTTTATTATGCAATTCTGCTGGAAATGGAGATTCTGGAATCACCATAGTAGCAATAAACCCATTTAGGTCTTCTGTAGTTTCTTGAATAAATGTATCATACCACGCCATTATTTCTTCAACCCTTTCAATTGGCCATAATGTTGGACCTCCAATTAGCATTTTGACAGGATGTGCTTGAAATGTAAATGATGTCACGACACCAAAATTCCCACCACCACCACGAATAGCCCAAAAGAGATCAATATTTTCTGTAGCATTAACAGTAACAAATGTACCATCTGCTAAGACCATTTCTGCTTCCAATAGATTATCTATGGTAAGTCCATATTTCCGTGTTAAATATCCAACTCCTCCTCCAAGTGTTAAGCCTCCAACACCTGTTGTAGATATCATTCCTGAGGGGATTGCCAAACCAAATGGATGAGTAGCTTCATCAACTTCATTCCAAATATTACCTCCTCCAACTTTTACTGTATTGTTTGAAGTGTCTACATCTACAAACTTAATTCCAGACAAATCTATAACCAAACCATCATCGCATAAGCCTAAGCCAGCTCCGTTGTGACCTCCACCTCTAATAGCGATTAGTAAGTTATTATCTCGCCCGAAATTTACTGAAGCTTTCACATCATCAACAGTTTCACACATGGCAAATAATCCTGGATGTTTATCGATCATTGCATTATACACTTTACGTGTGTCATTATAATCTATATGGGATGGTAATATAAGTTGGCCTTCTAATTGTGATTCAAAAGTTTTAATTGTGCCTAGAGCAACATTTTTTATTGAATTTTTCATTGTAATGAATTTGGTTGATTGGTTTAATTGTGTTGTTGTTTTTTACTGCGGAAATTTATTGTTGTGGAACAATTTCAACTGTTATAACATCAAAGGAGAATGATGCTCATGAACCATTTTCCATCCGTCATCTGTTTTTACAAATAATAACGTTATTTGATCATTAACAATAACTAAGTCATCACCAAATCTTAAATGAAAATCTGAATGAAAAGTCAAATTTGCGACTTCTCCATACACAGCAATTTTTAAATCGTTTGCATCAAATTTCACGACTTCGGTAACAGCACCAAAAACACTTCTCTCATGTGCTTCATTTGCTTCAGCTCCATTTCTTAGTTCTCCATTTTTAAATTCGGTAAATTTTGGACTATAGGCATGAAAAGAAATAAGTTGATCCATATCACCATCTCTAATACTCTGAGCGATAGCTCCAAAAGTTTCTAATACGTCTTGTTTCTCGTCAGGAAATTCATAAGTTATGATATTGCGATTGTTGGTTACAACATCTAATTCTTTGTCTTCACATCCTGTGATTATAATTGCAAAAATCATAATCAATACTACTCTAAATTTTGTTTTCATAATTTTATATGTATTTGGTTTTCAACAAAAGTAGAATAGAATAATTTTCTATAATTCTACATTTAGACCAAATAAATACAATTTTAGACCAAAGGAAAAATACACAATAACAATTTGATAATCAATATATTATTTATTAAATATAAAATTTGAAGGTAGGATTCCGTATTTTGTATTGAAACATTTTGAAAAATAAGCAGGACTACTAAATCCTGTTTGATAAGCGATTTCAGAAATATTTGAACTTTGTTTTTCTAGTAATTTTAAAGCGTTGTTTAAACGGTAATCTCTTAAAAACATATTTGGAGATTTTCCAATTAGATTCATCATAGTTCTGTACAGTTTGGATTTACTATATCCTAAATTTTCTTCAAAATCATTAACACTTGTACTTGTATGTGACCATATTTTTTCTGTATAAGCCATTAATTGCATTATGAAATCCTCATCTGCTTTATTTAAGATTGTAATAGAACTATCTTGAGATATAGGCGTATTTTGATTTTCTCCTTCATAAAGGTCTTTTAGTATTGATGTGATATGAATACCACTGGAGAGATCACTTAAATAATTTGAAGTCTTTATTGTGTCTTCAAAAATACTATCCTTTTTAGTAACTGGAGTTCCTGCACTAATGCCAATATTAAATTCTAAATCTGGTGTAACAGTAATATTGTAAGACTTATTAATTTTTATACCACAATGTATAGCGTCTGTTACAGATGCAAACGATATTAGAAATGTATTTGCTTCTTGTTTTACAATACTTCCATTATAATTAGATGCTAAACCTTTTATAGATGTGGTATACCCTCTAATTGCTGCTTTTAAGATATTTATTTCAGTAGACCGTAAGGCTATAGTTTTCATTTTAACAACCATTAAAGTTCTAAAAGCAGGATCATTAATAATGTTAAGACTTACATTTTTAGATTTTTCAGGATCTTCTATTCGTCCTAAAAAAGATTCTACAATCGTATCATTAACTTCAATAATACGTGTTGGAATAGCACCATGAGCATTTTCATGTAAATCAATAAGTGCTTGTTTATTTGGCGCTTCTATTAGGCAAAATGCAGTCTTCCTTATTTCGTCACACCAATAGGTTAATCCACGACAATTGTATTCATGCTCGATGTCTAAATCGGCTTGGTGCATTTCTGCTACATGTTGTGCTGTAATACCTTCAGGCAACTCGTGTAAATCCAAAAATAATGGCATATGCTTGATTTTAAGTGTAATGTACATTATTTTTTTAAGAAATAAGTCCAAAACACGTGCGTCACACTATTTTATGTGTTGCCAAAATCTACTATTGTTCAAGCGTATATTTATTAAACACTTGTTCTTACTGAAGAATTTTTATAAGATGTAGTTACTGTCTAATAGCATTCAATTCGTTTGTTAACTCATCTTTTATTGCACTATCTGAGTCACTTAAAGGCAATTGATTTGCATTTAATAAGTTTGGGTTTTCTAATGGATTAACACTTAAATTATAGAGTGCTTCGTTTCCATTTTCAAAACGAATGTATTTATGAGTTGTATTTCTAATGGTATAGTCTGACCCTCCAGTTTCTTTGCCTATTTCAGTATAAACATAATTTCTGAAACTTGAATTTGAACTCGTTAATAATTCTTTAAAACTCTTACTGTCATTTATTTCTGAAGTCCCAGTGCCTGCAAGATCTGCAATAGTTGCAAAAAGATCTGTCGTGTTTAATAAAGCATCTTCAACTTGATTGACTCGATTGACATCTTTACCCGAAATAATCATTGGTACATTTACGCCTCCTTGATAGACAGTACCTTTGGCTCTTTGACTGCTATACTCTTGTACAACTTGATTTGGAGTCCCATTATCTCCAATAAAAATAATAATAGTATTATCTTTTTCTTCTTGAGACATTGACGCTAATAATCTACCCATTTCAGAATCCATAGCTTCTAACATAGCCATATAGTATGGTTGAGGATTTGCATCTATACTTGCATCATCAGTTGGTAAAACACCTTGTGAATGCAAATCATTTGGAGGTAAATGGAATGGCGTGTGTGGTGCATTGTATGCTAGCCATAAAAACCAAGGTTGTGTTTGGTTATCTATCCAATCAATAGCTAAGTCGGTGAATTTTGTAGTTGTATAATCTGTAGCATTTGTCGTTTGTCCATTCTCAGTTAAATTCCAATTTGTATACGATTGAACACCACCACTTAATAGTCCTGCATAATAACCAACACCCATATTTGTAGGATGATTTGCATCAGTTGACAAATGCCATTTACCAATGACTGCATGACTATAACCAGATGAATTATTATCTAAATGTTTTTGAAGCGCTATTTCTGATGTTGGTAAGACATCACCAACTTTTAATACATTAGTTCTAAAACCATATTTTCCAGTGATGATACTTGAACGTGTTGGTGTACAAGTTGGATATGACCATAAATTATTAAACTTAACACCTGTATTAAGCATGTTCTCTAAATTAGGCATAGATGGCTTTGTAGTTCCAAGACTATAGCTAGGAGTAGCATCTATGCCCATATCATCTGCGATGATTAAAAGAATATTAGTTTTTTCTTGAGTAGGAGTTACAGTTGTAGTTATATCATCGCTTCCGCAGGAAACTAATATAGTTAGCAGTAAAACAAAAAACTTAGACTTCATATAGTATAGATTTGTTGTAAGACTAATAATACTACAATTAGTTTAAATTAGAAATGAATTCAATGACATTTGACATAGTTGTCGCTTCTATAAACACTTGTTTAGTTGTGTCATCTTCCCAGCCAGATGATACTAAACCTACGACGCTACCATTTCCATCTACTATTGGCGCTCCACTTAAGCCTCCTAAACTTTTTGGTCCTTGTATTTGGATTAGAGTATGGTAATTGCCTTCGGTTTTATCAAACTTATATTCATAAACACGTTGTTTACCAATGGAGTCTTTATAAGTCCATCCTACGGCATATAATGATTCTCCTTTTTTGAGTGGCTCTTTTCTGAATGTCAAAGGTTTATGAGCTGTCATATTTTCTTTAACTGAAAACACTAACCAATCATTATAAGTATCCCAATTTGTATTCATATAATTCCAAGTCAGTGAGTCTTTTCTACTAACACTCAACAACTTATCTGTAATGACATATTTACTACTATCATTTTTGGGATGCATTCGCCATTCTTTTAGACCACCTTCAAAATCAACAAATGACATATGATCTGTTTTTGCAATCATAAGAACATGCTTAGCAGTGATAGCATAGGTTGTATTTTCATATTGAACCAAAAACCCATTGGAAGCATTTGGATTATCAAATGACGACTGTTTATAAGACACATTGTTTATTAAACCAATTGGAGTATTCTGTAATGTCTCACTAGAAGAACAACCAATTAATAGTGATGTAATAATGACTAATGCTAAGGTATTCTTAAGTATTGACATATTTTTTAATCAAGTTTGATTTCATAAATAACACAAAAGATATGTTCCGAAAAAATAACGAAACAGAATTAAGCATAATTATATGATGTAACTTATCTTAAGCGTTCTCTAGCGTGCGCTTTGATTTTCTGTAGATATATTTAGGATAAATAGCACGTTTTGCAAAACGATTGATTTTACCGCTATTCACCATTTTTATATAGACTTGCTTAGTCACACCAAAGTACTCATATGTATTGCCATCAAGAAAAGTGATTTCTAACAACATACCTTTATGTTGGTAATCATCAATACCAGCATTGGTAATAGTTTCAGTGTAAGCCTCTAAGTTAGCTGCTTTAGTTTCTGGAGCCATACTTACCAAAAAGTGGTAACCATCGATAATATTTCGGCTTTGGATTTCAGCTTCTTCTTGTAATTCGTGTCCATCTTGAAATTTATCAGGATGCCATTCCTTAACCAAATCACGATATGTCTTTTTAAGAGGTTTTAATTCGATCTCGTTTTCTATTCCAAAAAGTTTCTTGTATTGTTTTATGCGCTTCATTTCAAATGTTGTTTTGAGCGCGCGAAAGTACGTCCTATTTTTAAATGAATTGCAACACTTTACGTTAATATTCAATTTAGCTTACCAATCGATAGGAAAATAATCTTTCAAGAACTTTCCACACCAATGTTTTCCTGTATTAATTCCATCAATTAAGGGATCCATTACACGTGCTGCACCATCAACGATATCTAATGGTGGTTGAAAATCATGCACCTCAATTTTCTTTTTAGATAATTCTGCTGGATCCTCATCGGTTACCCAACCTGTGTCCACAGCATTCATATAAATACCAGACTTCGCAAAGGTAGCAGATGATGTATGTGTTAACATATTTAAAGCTGCTTTAGCCATATTAGTATGTGGATGGCGATCTTCCTTTTTAAATCTATGGAACTTTCCTTCCATCGCAGATACATTGATAATATGCTTTTTACCTGTGTTTTCTTTCATCATCAAATGTGACAAACGATTACATAACACAAAAGGAGCTACAGCATTAACGAGTTGTACTTCTACCATTTCGGTCGTTTCTATTTCGCCAAGTGTTAATCTCCAACTGTTGGTTTTTCTTAAATCGACTTGTTGTAAATCGGCATCTAATTCGCCTTCAGGAAACACTTCTTTAGCCTGTAAGGCATTATCAAAACTGTACGGAATTTGTGATAACTCAGCAGAAGAACGCAAACCAATGCCTGGTTCTGGCCCATGCCAAGTGACTGGTAACACGTCATTTTTTGCTGTTTTTGACGTTGGTATACTCAAATCTGATAATTCTTGCAAACAGCTCTCATGACTTTTTAATAACTCCTGTGCTCTTAATGGTAATTCAGTAATAGGTCTTTTTTCATTTTCCATCAAGTGGAAATAAAAACCAGAAGGTCGCCTAACCGTTTGTGCTGCATTATTGATTAAAATATCTAATCGCGAATATTGCTGTTCTATATAATTACAAAAAATCTCTACACTTGGAATATGACGTAAATCTAAACCATGAATATGCAAACGATCACTCCATTTGCTATAATCGTCTTCTTTTGCAAAACGAATTGCAGAATCTGCAGGAAAACGTGTCGTAGCTATAACTGTAGCTCCAGAGCGCAATAACATTAAGGTAATATGATATCCTATTTTTAATCGAGATCCAGTAATAACGGCGACTTGATCTGTTAAATCTGCTGTTTGAAAACGTTTGGCGTAATTTAAATCACCACAATCGGTACACATCGTATCATAAAAATGATGCAACTTAGTATACACAGTTTTACAAACGTAACAGTTTCTTGGGGATTCTAATTCTGAAGTGTCTTTTTGAGCTTCAGTTGGAGCTAATAATTTGGGTGCTGTAAAAACACTGGCTTCTCTTGCAGATCTAATTCCTGTTTCTTTTCGAGCATGCTTATCTCTAGCAATCATCTTACGTTTGATCGCTTTTTTAGCGTCTTTTTTTCGACGCTTATGCTCTTCACGGTTTGGTCTTGACAATTGACCTGCAACTTTAATCAGTGCGACTCTCTGCTCCTCAGGGAGTTCATAAAGTTGATTTGAATCATCAAGTATCTTCTGTATAGTTGTGATACAGAAATCTATGTCTTCGCCTATTGTATTCTCACTCATAACATTAAAGCACTGTAATTCTTACTTTTTTCTTTTTTAATCGACTATTATTTAATGTACCAACCAATTGATCTGCAAGAGCAATTGGAACGGCTACAAATGCACAATCGGGTTTCAGCTCAATAGTACCTAATTGTTCCTTTTTTAGACCACCTACTTTAAAAAATAATCCTGCGATATCGCCTTTTGAGATCTTATCTTTTCGTCCTCCTGAAATGAACAAGGTTTCCCAGTATTGCTTTTTATGAGGTGCTCTGTTAGAAATATCTACGGGGTCTTTAGCGTCAATAAAACTAGGTAATAGTTGATCTTTCCACTTTATAACATATGATGTGCCTGCAGCGTTAACTCTAGCAGTTCTTCCGTTTCTATGAATGAACTCTTCTTTATGAATTGGTAATTCATAATGGATAATAAATTTCATTTCTGGGACATCAATACCTCTTGCTGCTAAATCTGTTGCCACTAGTAACTGACAGGTTCCATTTCTAAATTTTATAAGCGCACGTTCTCTGTCTTTTTGCTCCATACCACCAGAAAAGCAGGCATGTGCAATATTATTTTTATTTAGAATAGTACTTACTTTATCAATACTTTCTCTAAAATTACAGAAGATAATTCCAGGTTCGTTACCAATATGTTTTACTAACTCTAATAAGGTTACCAACTTATTTTTATCTGGGGAAATAACCAATTTTAGAGCGAGTCTAGATTCCGTTTTTTCTTTTAAATAGTTAATTGTAGTTGGGTCATTAAATTGCACAAAATCAGGAACGTCAACTGCCTGTGTTGCAGAAGTTAATATGCGGTTACTTAAATTAGGTAAATAATATAAAATAGCTTTCATTTCTTCCTCAAAACCATTCTCTAAAGACTTATCAAACTCATCTAAAATGAGTGTTTTAATATGTAATTTTGAAAATCGGTCATTATCAAAATGATCTAATATTCTTCCTGGTGTTCCAACTAATATTGCTGGATTATGTTTCAATTCAATTTTGTCTTTAGACATTGGTCTGCCTCCATAAACCGCATTAACCTTATAACCAGAACCCATAGAACGAATGACTTGTTCAATTTGAATGGCTAATTCTCGCGAAGGCACAATGATTAAGGCTTGAATTTCTGCAGATTCAGCATCTAAAAGATTTAAAAGCGGCAATGAGAATGCTAATGTTTTCCCTGTTCCAGTTGGCGATAATATGACCGTATTCGTATGAGCTTCAATAAGCGCAACTGCTTCTTCCTGCATTGGATTTAAAGCCTCAATACCTAGCTTATCTAGAATATCCTGTCGGTTTTTTATATCATTTGCCATATTATTTCTTTTTAACTTTTTTTGAACCCTCAGGTTTCACTTTATCTGTCATATTTTGAGCTAGATAATTCGCTAATATCTTATCAACAAGTTCTTCTTTAGTTAAATGATGAAAGATCGTTTTAATTTGAGATTTAAAATCTTCAGACACCGTTCGGTTTGGTTTGGTCTTAAAGATCTTCTTAGCCCATAATAAACCATTATTCTCTTCAATACTTTGTGCATCTGCTTTTTTAAATTCAGTAAACACAAGACCTAATTCTTCTTCAAATTCAGGGATTTCTTTTACTTCTTCTTGCTGTATAACACTTAACGATAAGCCCTTTGCTCCTGCTCTAGCTGTTCGTCCACTTCTATGCACATACGCATCATAAGTGTCTGGTAAGTGATAATTAACCACGTAAGACACATCTTTAACATCAATACCACGAGCTGCTAAATCTGTTGCCACCAAGATATCAATATAACCTTCTCTAAATTGTCCCATGATACGATCACGAATCCCTTGTGTTAAACTACCATGTATTGCTCCAGATGAGAATTTATTTATGGCTAGTTTTTTAGCCAGTTTATTTACCGCAGCTTTTGTTTTACAAAATATGATTCCGCGTTCACCTGCTTTAGAATTTAAAAAATGAAGTAATACTTCTAATTTCTCTATAGGTTCTACAACTACATATTGATGGTCGATACCTTGATGACCAGTTGTAGCCATATCTGCTTCTACATGCACCACATGTTTTGACATGTAATTTTGCACCAATTGTTTTATAGCTCCAGATAGCGTTGCTGTAAACAATAATGTGCGTCGTGTTTTCGGTATTCCTTTTATAATCGTGTCTAGGTCTTCTTTTAAAGCGGTAACCATTTCATCAGCTTCATCAAGAACCAAATAGCATAAACTTTTAATATCAATAGCACCACGCTTTACTAAATCAACCAAACGTCCAGGAGTTGCAACTACAATATGTGTTGTGGTCTTTAAGCGTTCTATTTGAGGTTTTATAGGAATTCCTCCACAAATTGACGCAATAGAAACATCTGTATTATATTTAGAATACTCTACCAAGTTGGCATGAATCTGTTGGCCCAATTCTCTTGTTGGGGCTAATATAAGTGCTTGTATATTGTTGTTTTCTACATCAATTAATTGTAGTAACGGTAATCCAAAAGCAGCTGTCTTTCCAGTTCCGGTTTTTGCTACAGCAACAAGGTCTTCTTTTTGGTTTAGAACTACAGGAATAGCTTTTTCTTGAATATCTGTAGGAACAGAAATTTGTAAATCGGCTAAAGCCTTTTGTAACGGCTCAATAATTCCTAATTCTGGAAAACGTTTAGACATAAATAATAATTTTGGCAAAGGTAAGTATACTGTGCTTGGGAATAACATAAATAGTAACGTTAACCTCTAGCTCAATAATTTAAAAATTAAGATAAAAAAAACCATCAATTAAGATGGTTCTTTTTGTATTGTGGTGTTTTATTTTTTTATGACACGAACATTTGTCGCAATAGGTCCTTTATCACTTTGTTCTATACTGAAAGTGACTTTGTTTTTATCTCTAATTTTGCCTACTATATTTGTTTTATGAACAAAGATTTCTTCGTCAGAATCTTTGAGTGTTATGAACCCAAATCCTTTTCTAGTATTAAAAAATTTGACAGTCCCTTCTTGTGTTCCTTTACTTGAAACTGTTCCTTCGCTAGAACCAAATAACTTTTTTAACCAATTTATAATCATTACTTCTATTTTGTATTTGCACTATCTCTATGATAAATTATTAACGTCACAAAAATAACCTTTTATTTAATATCTGTAAAAACAGAGATCTTTGATCTGGTTATACTTATTTTGAAGCATGTGTTCGTTAATTCTTATATCAGAGAAGATGTCGCTTTAATTTATTTTTCTGCAAAGATAAACGTCTTTTATTGCTATGCGAATAGAATTAGAACTATTACTAGTTAATGAGATAAATAAATATGTTTTTTAAAACGATGTATTACAAATTTTACCATCAAAAATATTTATCTTTAAAACCCTATTAAAAACAATCAAAGCCAAACAATAATTAGAGTTAAAAACAAGTAACATATTCAAGTAAATGATCTACACCATTATAGATGTTGAAACTACAGGAAAAGGAAACCGTATGACTGAAATATCCATTTTCAAGTACGATGGAAACAAAGTAGTCGATGAATTCACAACACTTATAAATCCAGAAAGCTTTATACCTAGACATATCACAGCACTAACAGGAATCGATAATGAACTCGTAGCTAATGCTCCAGTGTTTGCAGATGTTGCAGAAGATATATTAAGGATTACTGAAGACACGATATTCGTAGCGCATAACGTTAATTTTGACTACAATGTGATTGGAGGAGAATTTAAAACAATTGGAGTAGATTTTAAAAGAAAAAAACTCTGCACAGTAAGGCTCTCACGACAATTACTACCAGGTTATAGATCATATAGTTTAGGTAAGCTTTGTAAAGATTTAAAAATTGAGTTAGTAGATAGACATAGAGCAAGAGGCGATGCAGAAGCGACTGTGATTTTATTTGAATTATTACTGAAGCAACCAAAATCGACAGAAGTATTTAGCGACTTTATGAATAAGAATTCTAGAGAAGCGACATTACCTCCAAATTTACCTAAAGAGACTTTTGAAGCGTTACCAAGCACTCCAGGTATTTACTATTTTAAAGATAAAAAAGGAACCATTATTTACATTGGAAAAGCAAAAAATATCAAAAAAAGAGTGCTCAGTCATTTTTATAGCAAAACAAAAAAAGCACTTGATATGGTTAGAGAAACCCGAGATATTGATTTTGAATTATCAGGAAGTGAGTTAATTGCACTATTGATGGAAGATGCTGCTATAAAACACAACTTCCCCATCTACAATAAGGTTTCAAAAAGAACCATTCAGTCCTACTCTATTTTCTCTTATGAGGACAGGAATGGAGTTATTCATCTCGCTATGAATAAAGGTCGTTTAGTACCAAACCCAATTATCACGTTTTTTAATGTAAGAGATGTAAGATTGTATATGGAAACGATGTGTTCTAAATACAATTTATGTCCTAAATATTGTCATTTACAAGAATCTGTATGGGAATGTTCTCATTATAACATAACAGATTGTAAAGGAATTTGCAGAGGTGAAGAATCTAGTGATAACTATAATAAAAGAGTACTTCAAGCTATTGCAGCTATTTCCGAAGATAAAAAAGATGTCATCCTAAAAGAAAAAGGTAGAGCTTCAAACGAAGAAGCGTTTATCTGGATTAAAGACAATGTCTATTTAGGTTATGGTTTTATTGGTCATGAAGAACAGGTGAATCATCAAGACGATTTGAATAATTTTTTAATTCCGCAGAAAGACAATATTGATATTCAAAAGATTTTGAGAACACGATTATTAAAAGACAATCCTTTACAAGTCGTAATTTGATTTTAAACTTAAGAAGCCACAAATAGATACTATTTGTGGCTTCTTAAATCTATTGAATAAATACCTATTTCCTATCGGCAACTATTATTTTACCTTTTTGAATTTTGTCACTTGACCTAATACTGTATAAATATACGCCTGTACTTAAATTCCAAGGACTTAAAGGAATTGGTGTATTTGATTGTGTAAATCTGGCACCAATCAATTGACCTTGAATACTAAACAGTTTAAACTCAATATCATCATCTAAATTATTCTTAACTGTTAGTGCTCCATTTGGAGATACAGGGTTTGGAAATATTGTGAGCGTTTCTAAAGCTTCCTCCTCTACGTTTAAAGTGCTACCAAGATTTATATTATCTATATACAATGCTTGGCCAAATCCATTAATATTTCTAAAAGCAATATATACAGAGCTTGATCCAACATAAGCCGAGAGATCTATACTATCTGTTCGCCATTGATCTGCAGCTGGTATAAATTGTTCAGTCGTACTTGGTGCTGTTGCTAAATCGGCACCAATTTTATTATAAACAGATGTGTAGGTTTCTCCACAATCTGTAGACACCAAAACTTCTAGGGCATCTGCATAGTTATCTGCATACAATGCATAAGCCACATCAAAAGTCAATGTGCTGTTTGTAGTTTCATTTGATAAATTTATTGGGATAATGGCATCACAATAGGCTCCAACATCTGAAATCACATAATTATTTACAGACATAGAGTTCGTCGAGTTTCCAAAACCTCCAACGGCATTATTATAGCTCCAAGAAAAATTCCCTGTAGATTCTAGAAGCCAATTTTGAGGCACAAAGTCTATTTCAAAATCTTCCATAATTGCTGTAGATTCAATCTCTAATAGATCTATTGTTATAGAATCACTTGATTGAACCCCTAAAGCATTTGTGACTGTTAGTGTTATTAAGTGAGTTCCTGTAACGCTAAATGTCACTTGAGGGTTTCGAATATTTGATGTTGCGATATTTCCATTTTCAAACGTCCAAGCCCAAGTTGCTCCTGCATGATTTAGCATAGAATAATCATCAAAATAAAAAACATCATTAGTACAATTAGCTTCTAATTTATCTACCATAATCTTAGCCACTGGACGACTAGGTGTTTCAAACAATGCACTTTCCCAAATACCTTTACCATAGCTAGCCAATCTTATTTTACCATCACGATAAAATGGTCTTATTCCACTAGTACCAATAGTTGCTGGTAAATTAGCATTATCAATTCCCCATGAACTCATACCATTATTTTTATAATATACCGAAGCACTCGTGCCAACGTAAACACCACCATCTGTACCTCCAATAGTTGTGATATCTTGAATATTTTGAGCATCTAATTCACTAGATGTTTCATTGATCCAAGATGTTCCACCATCAATAGACTTAAATATCTTACTACCATCAGCACCTCTTGGAAATGCCAACCAAATAATTTGATCATTTTCAGGATCAAGACTAATCTTAGCTAATCTCGTAAAACCAGAATTTGTTGGTAATGTAATGGTACTTGTTGTGATCCAATCATCTGTTGTTTTAATAAGTACTGGATTACTGTTTTGGTTACGCTCTACAACGTACATCGTATTTGTATTAGTGCGTGATATTTCAATACCTAGAATTTCATTGGTAGCCAATGGAGATGTGTAAACGGCATTATAATTAGCACCACCATCTGTACTTTTAAAAAGTTGATTTGCATTACCTAAATACACATGATTATAACAACTTGGGTGAAATTCCATTTCTGAAGATTGTGCAAACCAAGGACTTTCAGTAGGTAATAATCCCATTGGTGCATTTATGACTGCTCCAGCTATTGATTGCGGAATAATTTTACTACCAATATTTTCAGAATAAATTCTCAAATCATTACCAGGATTAACATACCCTGAGGCTGGCTCACCACCTCCTAAATCTAAAAATGTACCGCTAGGAAACCCTTCATAATACACATCTACGCCGTTATGAAAAGTACCTCCAACTAGTAAGTCATTGTTCCAGCCAGAACCAAATCCCCAAAAATCTACGCCATGTACGCCATTCATTTTAAATTCTGGTTGCGTATTAAATAAGTCGAAAGATTTATAAATCCCGCCATCTGTACTTGCCCAGTATTCGTTTCCAAAAGCTCTAAAATCTTGCATATCTACATGCATTGGTTCATAATCTCCGCACACATAATTGTAGATACATTGAAATGTTTGTCCACCATCACCAGATCGCCACATACCAATACCTCCAACTAAAAGTTCATCTGCATTAGTATTTGATGCCATGATTGCACAATTATAAAAGCCTTGATTGAAACTAAAAGCCTCTGTAATTGGCGTTGAAGAAATAAGGTTTGGATGATCTGGAACTGTATAAGGTGCGCCATCATAAGTCATAGTATTTATCCAACTAGTACCACCGTTATCACTTCTATAAATACCTATAAAACCATTATCGCCAGGTTTTGAATCACCAATTAAATACGCATATACTCTTTGATTATCTGCATTAGAAACAGCAATTCTTGCACCAACAACTTCACGGTTTGGGTTCGTAGAATTATACCAACCTGCTGTTTGTGGTGTCCAAGTTAATCCACCATCTGTAGATCTTAAAAACTGATGTAACTCATTAACATTATTTCGTCTAACAGTGTATAAAATATTTGGATTTCCTGGTCGAGCTTTTACATCAAAGCACTCAAAATTTAGTGTTTGTGACCAAGTAGCTCCTCCATTCATAGTTCTATGCATTCCTGCTTTACTTGCTACTAATACTATTTGAGGATTTACTGGGTTAATAAAAATCTCAGCTGGATTTTCAATATAACCAGACAAAGCAATATTGCTATCAAAAACAACATTCCAATTTGTACCTCCATTTATAGTCTTAAATATCTCACTACCTGAACCTGCATATACAATATCAGGATTTGTAGGATGAACAGCTATTGCTGCAACACCTGCATTTGCCAAAACAACTTGAGGAGCAAGTGCTGTGACTAAATTAAGTGAAACATTTGTCCAAGAATCTCCACTATTTATACTCTTATAAACTTCGCCGTTTTCTGTACCACAATACATCACATCAGGAAACGATTCACATTGTCCAACACTATAAACATTGGTTTGTGCACCACTTGAAATGGCACCTCCTTCTCGTAAATTTTCAAAAGGCCCTAGTACAGACCAATTACCTACTCTTCTTTGAGAACCCGATTCACTATTAGCAGTTCTTTCATCTAGAAGTTCTCTAAGTCTAACCTTTTTTGAAGGATCATAATACCCATCATCTCCAATAAAACTATTAACAGCCTTACGCCATCTTTTGTAGTATTGAGTGTGATAAGATTTTTTAAATGAATGACTTCGGAAATAGGCCTTATATAAATCATCAACAGTATCAACATTTGGATTATCAGTATACATAGCTTTAGCCCACTCTGGAGCAGATTTATATAATTCTCCTGATTTTATAGGAGCTGAAGATTGAGCAAAAATGGATGAGGTTATAAAAAAAACGATTAGGCAAGTAACTTTTTTCATAGCGTTTGGTTTTTATTTACAATATAAGTGAAATAATTTGTTCCTGTTTAAAAATGAAAAAGCCATAAACATAAATTGTTTATGACTTTTTCGGGCTAATCATAGACACATGTCTATTCTATATCTGCGCAAGTAGATGTGTCATAATCTTCTCTAAAATAAATACTGTGTGTTTCACCATCATCATCAAGCAATTTCACAACATAATTATCACACGTAAATTGAGGTGTCAATGTTGAGAAGTTTCCAAAATTAAGATCCACTGTAATTTTTTCACCTTCGTAATACCAATCATTACCTGTTAATCCTGGGTTTTCTTCATTAAACTCTTCTAATGTTGGGAATACTCCATCACTACTGTATAATGTAAAACGTTTGGTTTCAGTAAATTCATAGCGTATAGCGTCTTCAAATCCTACTAAAACCCATCTACCCAAAATGGTAGCTTCGGCTTGTTCAGTTGGAGCTTCAATATTTGAATCATCTGATGAACAATTTAGTATGGTTAGTGCCAATAAAATAAATAATGTCTTTTTCATAATAATAGTTTTTAAGGTTCATTAATAGAACAACTCTGCTTTAATAATTCCTGAAAAAAATAATAATTGTTAATTATTTTCTCTCGCGATATGAATACTTATATTGCGCAATCAACTCATACGGCTACTACAAACGTGCAACAAATAAAAACTTATCTAGATCAAATTGCTACGATATCAAACTCTGACTGGGAGTTTTTTACGTCCAAATTACAACGTCGTGAAATTCCGAAGAAAGCTATTTTTTTAAAGTTAAATGCCATAGAAAACCATATTTCGTTTATAGAATCTGGAGTGGTACGTTTATTTATTCCGAAGGAAGATTCTGAAAAAGAAATCACATTTGGATTTAGCTTTAAAGATCAATTTATAAGTGCTTATGATTCGTTTTTAACCCAAACACCTTCTGCTTATCAACTACAAGCATTAACAAAAACAACAATTTTAAGTATTACTTATAATGATTTGCAAGAGGTCTACAGCACAACACAAATCGGAAATCTTATTGGAAGATTAACTGCCGAGCGTCTCTTTTTATTAAAATCAAAACGCGAACAAAACTTATTGAATTTAACTGCAGAAGAGCGCTATTTAAAGCTTTTTAAAGAACGACCAGAACTATTAAAGGTCATTCCATTAAAATACATTAGTTCTTATATTGGTGTCACTGCTCAAGCATTAAGTAGAATTAGAAAGCGTATTTAATTGATTTAGGTTCATTGTTTGGTACATAACATGCAAGTATCTTTGCAAAAAAAGTTATGGTCATTATTATTTTTGTCTTAGTGCTTTGGTATGGAGGCTTGTTTTTTCAGTCTTTCTTTTTACATCGTTATGCTGCTCACCAGGTGTTTACAATGTCTAAAACTATGGAGCGAATTACTTTTGTTTTGACTTGGGTTTTTCAAGGCTCAAGCTACTTAAGTGCTTATGGCTACGGAATCATGCATCGTATGCATCACGCCTACACAGATACAGAAAAAGATCCACACTCACCATCACATGATGCAAACGTATTTGCTATGATGTGGAAAACTAAAACCATTTATCAAGACATCAATACACAACGCATCACAGTAGATGAGCGTTTTACTAAAAATGTTCCACAATGGGAAACCTTTGATAGTTTTGCAAGTTCTCGTTGGTCTAGAGTGTTATGGATTGGTTTATACATCTTATTCTTTGCTTTATTTGTAACGTCTTGGTGGCAATGGCTTTTATTACCAATCACATTTTTAATGGCTCCAATTCATGGTGTGATCATTAATTGGTTTGGTCATATTTATGGTTATGTGAATTTTAAAATGAAGAATACGAGTAAAAATTTATTTCGTTTTGATTTTTTAATGATGGGAGAAGGTTATCACAATAATCATCATAAACATGCAAGTCGTGCTAACTTTGGTGTAAAATGGTATGAAATTGATATCACTTATGTTATAATAAAAGTATTAGATGCTTTTGGATTAATTCATTTAAAACCTATTAAAGTAAAGTCATAGTCTCTTTATCACTTCGAAGATTTTAAAGTATTGAAATTCTATATTACAAGGATTAATGCTTCAGTTTAAAATGTTTTACTTTTGAGTTTAACAATAACGATACATATGGAATTATTAGATAAATTAAATTGGAGATATGCTGCCAAAGCCATGAACGGTGAAAAGGTAGATCAAGAAATCATAGAAAGAATCATTGAAGCTGCACGTTTAGCGCCAACATCAAGTGGCTTACAACCTTTTGAAATCATAGTTATAACTAATCAAGAGCTCAAAGAACAAATCAGACCTGTAGCTTGGAATCAATCTGTGGTGACAGACTGTTCTCATCTTTTTGTGTTTGCAGCTTGGGATAATTACACTGTAGATCGCATTAATTACATGTTCGATTTAACCAATGAAATTCGTGGTTTTAAAAATGAAGGTTGGGAAAATTATAGACAGCAATTGCTAAATATTTACCCACAACAAGATCCAGAAGAAAACTTTAATCATGCAGCAAAGCAAGCTTACATCGCTCTTGGTATGTCAATGATAGCAGCAGCTTACGAAAAAGTAGACTGTACACCAATGGAAGGTTTTAGCGCAGATAAAGTAGATGACATTTTAGGGTTACGAGAAAAAGGACTACGCAGTACTGTATTATTACCTATTGGTTACAGAGCAAAAGAAGATGATTGGTTAGTAGATCTTGTAAAAGTGAGAAAACCTAAGAGTGATTTGATTACATACATAGAATAATAAATTATTATGACTTTATGAATTGATACTCATTAACTAACTCTTCATTATTAAAACAAAAAAAGCCCATCACTTAGTGATGGGCTTTCCAATTTGTGGTTAAGCGTATATTAAATAACTTTAACGTTAATTGCGTTTAATCCTTTTTTTCCTTCTGTAAGATCAAATTCAACGGTATCGCCTTCGCGAATTTCATCGATTAATCCAGAAATGTGAACAAAATGTTCTTCGTTTGAACCTTCTTCTGTAATGAATCCAAAACCTTTGGCGTCATTGAAAAATTTTACTGTTCCTTTACTCATAATTGTAATATAATTTATTATTAATACTAACTGTAACCCAACAATGATGCCAAGATTGGTTTTTGATGTATAACCCTTTGTTTCTGGTGAATTGTAAACATTATATCATTACGCTATTTGTTAAAATTAGTTTTTTAACAGTAATTCTAACAATACATTAACACTAGAGAACGTTTTATTTTCTTTAAATTCGGACTTTGAAAAAATTAATTATCCGCTTCCTCTTATGAAATTTTTATGCATCTGTATTCTAATTACGTTTTCTTTAAGCGTAACGGCTCAAAAAGAACCACATCTCCAATTAATAGATTTTTCAGAATTAAATATTAAACCCATTACAAATGATTCAGTAAAAACTGAAACTATTGTTATTAAGGATACTATCATTCCTCAAGATATTAAAGCCCAGTATTGGGATCACACTGTTTATAATCCATATAGAGATGCATCTGTTACATTTCCTTTGCAACTTCAATTTAAAGATTCTACATACCACTCACCTATTCACAAAAACAAAGTTGTAACGTCTCGTTATGGCTGGAGAAGAGGACGAGCTCATAAAGGTATTGATATTGATTTAGTAACTGGAGATAGTTTATATAGTATGTTTGATGGTATTGTTAGAATGTCTCGGTATAGTAGAGGTCATGGTAAAACAGTTGTTGTTAGACATTTTAATGGTCTAGAAACTGTGTATGCACATTTATCTGAATATGGTGTAAAAGAAAACGACACCTTAAGTAAAGGGCAATATCTTGGTAAAGGTGGTGTATCTGGAAATGCTAGAGGAAGCCACTTACATCTAGTCGTAAATTATAAAGGTGTTTCTATAAACCCAGAGTATCTCTTTACTTTTAATGGTGATAATACTATAAGAAGTCAAGAACTTTGGATTACAAAAAAATGGACACGACCTATTTATCATAATTCTAAAAGACAAAGTAAAATTGAATTGCTCTTTTCTGAAGAAGAAGCTATTGCGAGCCTCATTAAACAGAAGTCCATCTATGTTGTTAAATCTGGTGATACCTTATCACGAATTTCAAAACGCAATAACGTTTCTATTACTTCTATATGTAGAACGAATACTATAAAACGTAATTCGACTCTTAAAATTGGTCAGAAATTGGTCATTGAAAAATAAATACCTAAATTAATTTGAAGCAATAGTATTTGAAGACAATACTATATTTTTCTCAACAATTAACAATCCATCCTTTTTGATAGGTTTCAATATTCTTGTTGGATCTCCTTTTTTTGCAATTTTTTTACGACATAGCTTTGTAAGCATTGGATCAGTATCAAACAAAAAAGATTCTAAATTATAATTTGGCTTAGATGGTTCCTTTATTGCAGGAAATAGTTGTGAGAGTTGATTGTAACGTCTATCGTTTCCTGGTACAAATGTATATATAGTATAACGACCATTAGCATCTGTCTTAACCCAACCTCTATGGTGAGCATAGCGCTTATCATTTTTTTCTCTTAAATCGAAATCACCATTTTCATCGGCTTGTTCTATATATAGTATGATACCTTCTGCTGGTGTCACACCATCACTTTTATATATAGTACCTGTAATTTTAAGTTGTTGTTCTTTTGATTCAAAATCAGGGATACTATCTGTTGCGCTTAATTGAAGTTCATTATAATCATATATAGGATGACGTTCTAAATACGATTCCTTTTGTTCTTCAGAAACATTTGAATTGTTCTGTGCTGTGACTGATTGTTGAAGTCCGAACATGCAGACAAAAGTAAAAAGGGCTATTAATTTTTTCATGAGGTTAAGTATAAATTCAATCAAAAATGAACGAATTATATCATAAACCATTAAAAATCATATCAATGCACTATTTAATGCGATAAAAGGACACTTGGTGTAAAATTTGACGATGAAATGACACTGTTTTTTATATTAAATCAAAGCATTTTTTACTTGAAATTAAATTGAATAGGCTCAAAAAAAATATTAAAAACAATATTTTCATAAAAAAAATAGACAAAAATAGAAGAAGTATTTCGTCGAATAAAAATGCGTTTAATCCACTAAATAAGCCTTTAATCCATGAAATTTGTATTTCATAGATAAAATAAATTGTAAAAAAACATGAAATTAAGTTGTTTTTTTTAATAAATTGTATAGATTTGTCCCACCTAGATCCATAAAAAACTTAAAAATGAAAACAAAATCTACATTATGTATTGCCATTTTCTTTCTAATGGTAAGTCTAACTTTCGCTCAAAAGAAGAATAAAGAAATTACCATTATTGATGGAAAAGTGAATATTTCTAAATATCACAATTTTGATCAACTTGATAAAATGTCAAAAGGAGAATTACTAAAACTATATAGTGAGCGTATCCAAGTTATTGTAAATATTTTACCAAATATTGCATTTGCCACTAAACCTGGTGTAACAATGGGTTCTTTAGGAATTCCTGAAACAAAAGAAAATAAGAAAGCTTTAGAAGTTAATAGAGAAGCATCTGTTGAGTATTTTGATAGTACTATAGAATTTCAAAAGAAAATCTTACCCTATTCAGATACTCGAGATTTAATTGCTGCGATATTATTTTATGAAGAAACATTAAAATCGTTGCATACTTACAATGATTTTAAAACCGACTAACAAAGTAGCTTAACAACAAATAGTTAATGCCTCATTAGATATTATTGAGGCATTTTTTATACCTGGTAGTGATTTTTATATAACCATTTGATTACGCGCATCTTATCATTAGTTTGTTGATTTGATAAAAAATACAATAATTTTGTAAGAATTATCTTTAAAAACATATATAATGTTGTATTTCGTCGATATTATTTGCATTTCATAAGTATTAACGCTATTTTTGATTATATAAATTAGTACCCTTATCTAAATAAACGAATAACCTGATTATGAAAAAAACAACCCTCATTGCATGTATCGCATTTATAATGTGTGGCAATATGTTTGCTCAGCAAGAAAAAGGAATTAGAGGATATAACAATTGGCTAAACCCTTGGACTGAATTCAAACCTAACAATATTGATTATGGTAAGCCAACTCAAATTTTAAGTGGTAATATCACCAAAAACACAAAATTACTGAAGAGAGATGTTTATCTTTTATTAGGTGATGTTTTTGTTACAGATAGTGCTACACTTACTATTGAACCTGGTACTGTAATTATTGGGGACTTTAAAACTAAAGGATCACTTACAATTAGTAATGGTTCTAAGATTATTGCTGAAGGTACTTCTACAGATCCTATTATTTTTACTTCAAGTAGAAGTATGAAAAAACCAGGTGATTGGGGAGGATTATTTGTTCTTGGTAATGCACCTACTAACTCTTTTGGTAGTGAAGCTGCCTTAAATTACGGTTTGAAATCATCGGTTTCTAAAACTTTGAGTTATGGTGGTAATAATCCAGATAGTAACTCTGGTATTTTAAAATACATAAGAATTGAATTCGCTGGAAAACGCACAAAAAATTACGGATATTTTAATGCATTAACGCTTGCAGGTGTTGGACAACAAACTATCGTTGAAAATATTATGGTAAGCTATTGTGAAGGAGATTCATTTAATATTATGGGTGGAAAACTCATTTTAGATCAAATGGTATCTTATAAATCGTCTGGTAATGATTATAAGTTTAACAATGGTTCACAAGTTTGGATCGCAAACTCTTTAGCAGTAAGATCACCATACGTATCTGGTTCAGATGTATCAAGATGTATCTATGTGTCAGATTATGATGTAAAAGACGAAACCGATTTTAATAAAGAACAAACGTTTGTTGCAGCAGCAAATTTAACGCTTATAAACTTGAGTTCTGATTTAAATCACGACATCAAGTTAGGCCTGGTAAACGAAGCTATATATATTGGAGCTGACTCTTCATTTTCATTAGACACTAGTGTGATCTCTGGATTTAATCCAGCAGTTATTCTTGATGATAAAATTGAGATTAACCAAGAAAACTTAAGCAAGTTAAAATTTGCTAGAACCTACTTTAATAACTGCAAAGGAAACATTTTTAGAAATGGTTTTTCAAATAATGCAGACTTAGAAAATTGGTATGGTAGTAGAGCTTTTGATAATGTATATTCAAATGGTCCAGACTCAGAAACGTTTATCGATGCAAATAACAAATCACGCCCAGATTTCAGATTAAGAATCAATAGAATTATTGCTTCTAATGATTTGATTGATGACGAAGACGACGATTAATAAAAACTAAATAACAAAACAGCTTATAGGATAAAAATTACGCCCCAAACCTAATGTACAACGCTACTTCACTTGCTTATAAAACCGTTATCGGACTTTGTGTTTTCCTGCTTTTTTCTGCAGAAAAATTAAACGCCCAAATCGTTATTGGTGCACCCAATTTAGGATTTAGTCAAGCATGCGCGAGTGATACATTTAACACCTATAATACTACTTTTGTTTTTTCTCCAGAAAATGGTTTAAACGCTTCAAACCAATTCTCAATAGAACTTTCAGATGCTGATGGCGATTTTACAAGCGCAACAGTTATATTTACTTCAAATCCTGGTGAAGTGACAACATCACCAGCAACTTTAGACTTTTCATTACCAACAACAACAGCTGGTGAAGGCTATAGAATTAGAATTAAGAGTAGTGCTCCAGTAGCAACTAGCTCAGGTTCTTCAACATTCGCAGCATATTATAAAATTCAAGATTCACCTTTTACAATTAACAATTTAGTGTCAACTGGTGTATACTGTTCTGGAGGTAGTTATTTACTAACTATTGATAATCCTGGAACAGGATCTAATGATTCTCCACTCAACTACCCTTCTCTTACTTTCAAATGGTATAAAGAGACTGGACCAACAACTTCTGTTTTTGTTGCAGATGGATCTACATTAACAGTTAGCGACCCAGGTACTTATTTTGTAGAAACTAATTATGGTACATGTACATCAGATTCTTTTTCAAATCGTGTAGCGATTAGTGATGTTTCAACTGGTAATGCAGATGCTGGTATTTCTTCTAGTTTAGGCAATCCATTTTGTCCTGCTAATGGATCGACAACATTAACTACGATTAACGGTAATACATACCAATGGTTTAAGGATGGAAATATCATTCCTGAGGCAACCACACAAATGTATCAAACTAATGAATCTGGAACTTACGCAGTTCAAGTAGATTTAATAGACTGTATGGCTTCTGGTGAAATTGAACTTCTAAGTGAATTATTTGATGGGTCAATTAATGTTTCTGACATGAACACTATTGAAGAAGGTGAAACACTTTCAGTAGAAGTAACAACTAACGCAAATAGTCCAGAGTTTGAATGGTATTTAAATGGGGTACTAATTGCTAATGTTTCTGAAGATAATTACGAAGCAACACAATATGGAACCTATAAAATTATAGTAACAGAAACGTCTGGCTGTATTGGCTCAAGAGAGTTTGTGTTTGAATTACAAGAAGCTTTTGACCCGTTTCCAGATGTAGAAAAAATACCAAATATAATTAGCCCAAATGGTGATGGTGTTAATGATACTTGGATGATTCCACTTGAGTATACAAGCGGAACAAACACAAACGTCATGATCATGACAAATACTGGTAAAATCGTTGTACAAACCGATAATTATGGCAACAATTGGCCAGAGAATGATTTAAATTTAAATAGTGTTAATCAAGTATTTTATTACGTGATAACAACGAGTGATAACGATACCAAGAAGGGTTCAATAACAGTAATCAAATAATATGAAAACACGTCTTTTTGTTTTAGTATTATGTATCTGTTCTATACAGATGATCTATTCTCAAGAAGATGATGGAGTGGTTTCGTTGAGCCTACCTGTAAGAAACTCATTAACTTTTAATCGTTTTGCTATTAATCCAACATTCAGTTTTGTTAGAGAGCAAACAAAGTACATTAGTATTTTTAACAAAAGAGAATGGGTAGATTTTGAAAACGCACCACTCACCTATTTAGCAAGTTACTCTGGTAGATTTGGTGAAAACATTGGAGCAGGAATTGGATTTTTTCAACAAGATTACGGTGTTTTAACAACCTTTGGTGGAACATTAAATTTCGCTTATAACGTACAGCTACAAAAAGATAGCAATTTAACATTTGGTCTTAATATAGGTGCTTATAAAAGTGGTATTAACACTGGTAATGTAATTACTAATTTTGATGATCCTTCATTACAAAACGTCCCTGAAAACTTTTTACTAACGGTTAATCCTGGGGTTAATTATGGTATGGGGTTTTTAGATTTTGGTGTATCTATCAATAATTTAGCGTTATACAATTTTGAATCTTCTATGCTTATTGAAGATAATCCTCAACAAAGTATTCAAGCACATGTCATGTACACAGGTTATATGATGTCAAATCGAGGTTTTTTTGAAGAAAGCAAGTTTACAGGTCTATTAAGGTCTGAGTTTCAAAAAGAAGAGGCTATTATTTCTGCAATGGCAATGCTAACTGTTCCTAAAGGTATTTGGGCACAAGTTGGTTATAACACCCGTTTTGGTGTGTCTGGTGGAATAGGAATTAATATTACATCACAAATTGCTTTAGAATATAATTATGAAAAAGCTATTGGTGACTTATCAACTTTTGGTAATTCTCATGACTTCACATTGGCCTACAGATTTAAGAACAATGATAGATATGATTATAGTAGTGGTGACGAAGTTGGCGGATTGCTAATTTCTGACGATAAGAAAAAACCTAAGATTGCTAAAGTTTCTACACCTAAAAAGGAAACTATTATAAACAATACTACGGAAACAGATACAGCTGCAAAGTTAGCTGCTGAAGAAAAAGTTAAAGCTGATGCTCAAGCTAAACTAGTAGCAGAACAGAAAGCTAAGAAACAAGCTGATGCGCAAGCAAAACTAGTAGCAGAACAAAAAGCTAAAGCACAAGCTGATGCGCAAGCTAAACTAGTAGCAGAACAGAACGCTAAGGAACAAGCTGATGCGCAAGCTAAATTAGTTGCAGAACAAAAAGCTAAAGCACAAGCTGATGCGCAAGCTAAACTAGTAGCAGAACAAAAAGCTAAAGCACAAGCTGATGCGCAAGCTAAACTAGTAGCAGAACAGAACGCTAAAGCACAAGCTGATGCGCAAGCTAAACTAGTAGCAGAACAGAACGCGAAAGCACAAGCTGATGCGCAAGCTAAACTAGTAGCAGAACAGAACGCTAAAGAACAAGCTGATGCGCAAGCTAAACTAGTAGCAGAACAGAACGCGAAAGCACAAGCTGATGCGCAAGCTAAACTAGTAGCAGAACAGAAAGCGAAAGAACAGGCTGATGCGCAAGCTAAAGAACAAGCTGATGCACAAGCTAAACTGGCTGCAGAAGAGAACGCAACAAATGAACGTATTACAAATGCACAAGATGAACTTGGAAAATCTATGTATGAAATTTCTAAGCAAACAGATGATTCTAAAACAACTCAATCTAAATTGCTAGAAGATTTTGATGCTATTATAAGCGTAAAAGATAAAGACCTTAAAGATTTAAAAGAAGAAAATGATTTAAGTGAACAAGGAATTACTGTGGGACCAAAACCATTTAAAAGTATAACAGAAGAGAATAATAAAATAGCGGTTATAAAATCACAGTTAGATGATGTAATCAAAAATAGGAATGAAAAAATTAAAGAATTAAAAGCATTATCTAATGACAAGTTTGAATCAGACACTATTACTAATGACGAAGTCTATCTCTATTATCAAAAAGCAATAAAGCGATTAGAGTCTGAGCAATTAAAAGCAACACAAGCAAGATTGAAATTAGAAACTAGATTGGCAGATATTAAAGTTGCTACTGAGTTTGAAAGAAGACGTCGTATTAAGAAAGCTGCTTTTGATAATGAAGAAGAGCGTTATTCTCAAGATAGAGCAACGTTACAAAACATAAAGCAAACAACAACTTTAACCAGTACGCCAATAACATCTGATGATTTTGATTTTGGAGAAAAACAAAATAATAACATTCAAATTTTAAAGAATGTTCAAAATGTAGATAATGGATATTACTTAGTCCTCGCAGTTCATACAGAAGTAAGCAAAAGAAATGATTTTGTAATTAAAACAGTTGCTTCAGGACGCTCAAATGTTGATTTCTTTTATGATGTAAATACAAGTAAATACTATATCTATTATGATAAGTTTAATAGTATAGAAGAAGCGAATAGAGCATTAGAAGCAAAAGGTAATCGACCATACAATAAAAAACTATCTCTTGTGAAAATAGAGAATTAATATATAATAAGGCCCTATTCCTTAGTTAACGTTGCCCATGTTGACTTCGGAATAAAATAAAAATTTAACACCATGAAAAAACCTACTTTTTCGAGATTAATAATCATTGTTTCACTACTACTGATTGGCCTACAATCTTATGCTCAAAATTATGAGCCATTTGCACCTCGATTTAATGAAGATTTAAAAGGTGACATCGTTCTAATTGGGAACAATATTTTAGGGCCAGACAACAATGCTTTCAATGATAATACTGTATATAATCATAATGTCGATATGCAATATATTGATATTGATGGTGATGCTTCAACATTTAGTTCATCAAGTGCAGATTTAGATATCCCTAACCCAAATTGCTACAGAATTATTTATGCAGGTTTATATTGGGGAGCAGTAAATCCTGGTAATGAGTCAATCACTAATGTAAAACTTAAAGGACCTAGTGGAGGTTATAACGATATTACTGGAACCATAATTTATGATGCCAATGGAGCAACAGTAGATGGAGGTGATAGTTTTTCATATGCTTGTTTCGCAGATGTAACCGATATTGTAACAAGTTTTGGTTCTGGTGATGACTTAGGAACATACACCGTAGGAAATGTATCTTCTGGAGTTGGTGAAACTGCAAATTTTGATCCTTACAATGGTACTGGTCAATCTGCAGGTTGGTCTCTTTTTATAGTATATGAAGATCCAACACTCCCTGGTAAATCAATAACAAGTTTTGATGGTTTTAGCGCAATAAGTGTTGCTGGTGGTAATACACAATTAGATATTCCTGTTGACGGGTTTAGAACTGTACCTGGACCAGCACCTGTAAGAGCAAATTTTGCATTTGCAACACTAGAAGGAGATAGTCCAATTTTAGGAGATCGTTTACGATTAAATGGAATTAGTTTATCTACAGCAGATAGACCAGTTGCTAACTTTTTTAATAGTTCAGTTACACAATTAGACGCTACACCAGTAAATACAAGAGTCCCAAATAGTACTAACACTTTAGGATTTGATACTGGAGTTATGGCAATTCCTAATCCTGGTAATGCTGTTATTGCTAATGATGCAACTGCAGCAACAATACGATTAGAAACAAGTGGAGATACTTATTTTCCTTATTTCTTTGCTTTTGCCGTTGAAATCATTGAGCCAAATATTGTACTTACTAAAATCGTTGAGGATGATGCAGGCAATGATATTGGCGGACAAACAGTCGGTCTTGGTTCTTCATTAAATTATGTGATTGGTTTTCAAAATACCGGAAATGATAATGCTACTAATTTTCAAATAAGAGATATACTACCAGTAAATATTATTTATAATCATCCTACAGACTTAGTACTCCCTCCTGGAGTTACTGTTGCGAGTTATAATGTTGCTACACGTGAACTTATTTTAAATATTGATAATTCTCTTGTTGAAGAAAATGATCCCGTTTATGAAATTAGGATTGAAGTACAAGTTGTTGATGAATGTAATCAACTAGCAGATGCGTGTTCTAATATTATTAATAATCAAGCATATGCTACATATAATGGATTTTATAATCCATCTTTTCAAATTACAGATGATCCAAGTTTAAATAGTAATACAGGATGTTTATTGTCTCCTCAAGCCACTAATTTTTTAGCAGATCTTGATTGTCAGTTTACAGAAAATCTTATTCTTTGTGGTAATAGTTTAGATATCACTGCTGCCAATGATTATGATTCTTATTCATGGTCAACTAGTTCTACAGGAACTCCAGTAATAGGAACTACTCAAACTATTACAGTAACAGAAACAGGTACGTACTACTCTTTTAATACAGCGGTTGCACCTTGTCAATCTATAGTGCAAGAATATGTTGTACAGCTTTTTGGAGGTGATATAGAAAACCCTGTAATTCCTTATGCTGATGAAATTGTTACATGTCCAAATGACGGTAAATTACTCCCAAATATATTTTTATGTGGAGCTAATGATTCAAGAGATATTCAAACCAATATATCTGGTGCATCTTCTATTATATGGGAGAAATTAGATGAGTCTAGTTGTGACGCCGTTACAGATTCTGATTGCGCAAATGAAGATGACACTTGTACTTGGAATGAAGTCGCTACTGGACCAAACTTTTTAGCAGATACTTCAGGACAATATCGATTAACTATTAATTATTCTGGTGGTTGTTTTGTACAGTTTTATTTCAATGTGTACCAAAACTTACTAAATCCAACAGTTATTGCGACAGATATTATTTGTACAACATTAGGTAGTATTACTGTTTTAGATGTACCATCAGGTTATGAATACAGTTTAGATAATATTAACTACCAATCAAGTAATGTATTTTCTATTGCTACAGCTGGAACATATACAGTTTATGTAAGACAAATTGGTGTGCCTACAAACCCTTGTGTATTTAGCGTACAAGAGATACAAATTAGAGATCGAGATTTCACGGTCTCAACAACGATATTACAACCGTTATGTCACGGTGACAAAGGAAGCATTCAACTTGCTGCTAATGATGTAGATCCACAATACTCTTATACCTTAAGTGAAGGTGGCACTTTAGTAAACAGTGTTGGACCAATTCTTGAGAATACATATATATTCGAAAATCTAAATCCAGGAACATATACAGCAACAGTAGAAACTGAAAATGGCTGTTTTTATTCTGAAGACTTTACAATAGTTGAACCACCATTATTAACAGTTACAGCTGCAATTACAATCCCATTAACATGTGATGAAGGTGAAATCACAGCATATCCAGTTGGAGGAACACCACCTTACTTCTATTTTGTAAATGGATCAGCAGATTTTCAAACTGTTCCAGAAATCGTAGTAACAACTGCTGGAGTTTATGATATTCTTGTTGTAGATTCTAATAACTGTAGTGCAGAAACAACAATAACTGTGGAAGCTATCGACCAACCAGAATTCACAATTGATACTACTGATATTGCTTGTGGTGGATCTGGTGATACAGGTACAATTACAATAAACGTTACGGCAACTAATGGTAACACACTAGAATTTAGTATTGATGGCGGAGTAACATTCTCAAATTCTCCTGTATTTACAGGGCTTATTGCTGATGATTATGATGTTGTTGTATCGTATTCTATTGGAGCATCAGATTGTGACACAGTAGCACAAACAGTATCTATAATAGAAGCCAATGCAATTTCTGGAACAGCAGAATTATCCGCACCTTTCACATGTACTTCAAACGGAACAATAACAGTCACGTCTGTTACTGGTGGAGACGTGCCTTATTCTTATAGCATTGATGGTGTAAACTTTCAAACAAGTAATGAATTTACAGGATTAACTGCTGGTACTTACACAATCACAATACAAGACGCTAATGATTGTACAGTTATCACAAATGCGATAACTATTGAAGCATTAAATCCTCCAACCGATTTAGAATTTAATAACACTCAAGTTACATGTCCATCTAATACAGCAACAGTAACGATCACAAATACAGTTGGTGGTACAGGTATCTTAGAATATCAAATTATCGCACCAACAGCAAGTGCAACGCCATATCAAACTTCAACTAGTTTTGCAGGTTTAGAACCTGGCACGTATACGTTTCAAGTTAGAGATGAGAATGATTGTATTTATAACGAATCAATCACAATTGACCCAATCCCAACACCAACAGTAAATGTGGTTTTAACCTCTGGGTTAGATTGTACTGCAACACCAGATGCGACTGTTACTGGTGATATAACAGGAACAGCACCTTTTACTTATGCAGTTTCTATAAATGCAGGTGGATATACAAACTTAGGTACTACAGGTACACCATTTACTTATGCAACAGCAACAGCAGGAACATACCAGTTCCAAATTACTGATGCTAATGGTTGTATTGCAGAATCAAGTATCATTACTGTAAATCCAATAACACCTCCAGCATTAAGTCTAGTGGTGGAATCACAGCCAATATTATGTAATGGTGATGACAATGGAGCTATAGATATTACAATTGATACTACAGTGGGAACACCTCCTTTTGTTATCAATGTTAACAACGATACTACAACTACAGATTACGGAACACAAACCTCAGGATTACCTGCTGGAACATATACTGTTACGATTACAGATGCAAATCTTTGTACTGCTTCGGAAATTGTAACGATCAACCAACCAGATCCTATTGTAATAGACATTGATACGGTTGATATTACATGTACAACTGGTGGAATCTCACAAGGATCTGTAATTATAAACTCAGTAACTGGTGGAACAGCACCTTATAATTATTTTGTAACTGGAACAAACGGTTACTCAAATTCTGAATTAAATAACACAGGAACAACTTCTACTAGTTTTGATGTCGTTGATTTTGGTTTATATGAAATTAATGTAGTTGATGCTAATGGATGTTCTGTATTAACACAGGATGTTTTAGTAGCCTCACCTCCTACTGATTTAGATATTAATATAATAGCTACTATTGATTGTCTACTTGGTGGTGAAGCAGTTGTAAGTGTCGGTTCTACATTGCCTAGTGCTGGACCATTCTTCTTTGCAATCTATGAAGGACCAACAACAGTCTATCCTGTTGGAAATTGGATTCCTGAAGATATGCCTGGAAGTCAATCTGCAACCTTTACAGGTTTAACAGCGGGTGTAACATATACCTTTATTATTTATGACGCGTCAACGCTTTGTAGTTACTATGAACCTGCAACAGCTCCAATACCAACAAATTCAACATTATCTTTAAGTGCTGTTAGCTCTAACAATATAACATGTACAGGAAGTGATGATGGTAACGTATCATTTACTATTAATAGTATTTACGGTTCTAACGTTAATGTCGATTATGAAATATTTGATGCTTTATCTAACCAACCGACAGGAATTACGGGCTCTGGTACAGTACCTGCAAATGGAAACTTAACTGTAACAGGTTTAGGGCCTTTACCATTTGGGAATTACTTTGTATCTATTAATGAAACATCTGGTCCAAATTCTGGATGTGGTGTGGTTACTGCTCCTTTTAATATTACTGAATCTGCTTTTCTTTTAGAATTACAAACGTCAGTTGATCAAAATGCAAATTGTAATGCAAACTCTGGAGTAATTAGTGCTATCGCTCAAAATGGTACATCACCATATCAATATCAAATGACAACGACTGCAACATCTCCATTGGATACAGATCCAAATTGGGCATCTGCAAGTACATTTAATAGAGATGCTGGAGATTATTATGTTCACGTTATAGATGCTTATGGTTGCATAGTTACAAGTCCCGTGGTTGTTTTACCAATGGATGCTCAACCTAATATTTCTGCAGTAATAAATGATGTATGTACAGCAAATGAAGGCGAATTTGAAATTAATGTTACTTTAGATGCAGTAGGAATTGCACCTTATAGTTTCAGTATTGATGGTGGCACATTTCAAACGCAATCAATACCTTTTACAATTTCTAACTTGTTTTCAGGAACGCATACTATTGAAATTAAAGATGCGAATGGTTGTGGAAACTTAGTAACCGTAGATATTTTAGCACCTTTAGAAATAACACCTACAATTACAGCGGCTGCAACATGTAACGATGATGATGGAGAAATAACAGTAACTGGATCTGGTGGTTCTGGAACATTCACGTATGCTATTAGTCCTAATCCAGCTTCTATTTCAGAAACTGGAGGCGTGTTTACAGGAGTGCCTTCTGGAATTTATACAGTGACAATTACAGATACAAATACATTATGTACAGAAGATGTTACAGTGTCTTTACAAGAAGCAGTATCTCCAACATTTACTACTGATTCAACATCAGTGACGTGTTTTGGAGATAATACAGGTGCATTTGAAATAAATGTGAATGGATATTCTGGTGCTTATGATTATGAAGTATTTGATACTGGCGGAACATCTGTATTTGGAGTTGTCAATGCTAATACATCTACAAACCCAATAACAGTATCAGGAATGACAGCTGGAAGTTTTACAGTAGTCATTACAGAAACTGAAAGCCCGTTTTGTAACGCCACTGCTAACGTTGTGATTTCATCTCCTTCAGAAGCTTTAACACTTGATGCTTCAGAAACATCTAATGTATCTTGTGATGATAGTCAAGGTACAATTACTGCTATTGCAGATGGTGGTTGGGGAGATTATCAATATGAATTAACAGGAGCTGCAACAGTAGCATTTTCGTCTAATGGTACATTCACAGATTTATCTGCTGGATCATACACTGTAAATGTTATGGATGCTGAAGGTTGTGTAGTTTCTGTAGATGTTACACTTATTGCTCCAACGCCAATTGATGCGACTTTTACACCAAGTACTAGTATACTATCTTGTTTTGGAGATCAAAATGCATCAATTACTGTTACAAACGTAACTGGTGGACAAGGTGTAGATTATGTTTACACATTAAATACGATATCACCAACGACATCAACTTCTGGTCCTCAAACCTCAAATATTTTTACAGATTTAGGAGCTGGTACATATACAGTTATAGTTAATGATACTAATGAATGTTTCTTAACTTCTAGTAATATTATTATTACTGAGCCTACTCCAATTATAGCAAGTTTAGTTGTTACAACAACTCAAACATGTGATGTTGAATCTACAATAACTTTAACGGCTTCTGGAGGAACTGGAACGTATCAATATAGTAACGATAGCTCTTTTGCGACAGTGTTAGGATCGTTTACAACATCAACAACATTTTCTGTACCAGTTGGGACCTATCAATATTATGTAAGAGATGCTAATGGTTGTATAGCTAATGTATCTAACGAGATCACAATAGATCCACTATTGCCATTGACTATTAATTTAATGTCTATGAACCCTACAATTAGTTGTTCAGGTGATAATACCGGGACGATTGTAGCTGATGCTCAAGGTGGATTAGGAAACTACATATATACATTAGAAGATAACTTAGGAAATGTAATTACTGCAACTCAAAACACGCCTGGTGTTTTCACAGAACTCGTTGCAGGAACTTATATTGTTACTATAGAAAGTGGTGATTGTGATACTGCCTCTGCTCCTATTACTATTACAGAACCTACTGCACCTTTAACTATTGATTTCACAGTTAACGATGTAACTTGTAGTGGAAATAATGATGGTGTTCTTACTATCAATGCAACAGGAGGAACAGGAATTATTAAATATGCTATTTCGCCTCAACTAGATCAATTTTTTGAAACTAATATTTTTGAAAACCTTGCTCCAGATACGTATACAGTTATTGTACAGGATGAATTAGGATGTTATGAAATATTTGAATTCACAATCAATAATCCAACACAAGTTATTCTAAGCATCGTACCTGATTCACTATTTGAAGAGACTTGCGAAGGCGAAGGAAATGCTGAGTTTAGTATTGATATTTCTGGTGGAACACTTCCATATAGTGTGAGCTTAGATGATTATGATGGTCCTTATACGACAGGATCTGCAACACAAACTGAATTTGATTTTACAGATTTAGGTGGTGGCGATCATATTGTTTTTGTTCGTGACTCTCAAGGTTGTGAGACTGAATGGAATATTACATTTCCACCTTCAGTGAGCTTTGATCCAATAGTAGAGATTGAATATGCTTGTGTAAATAATGCTTCAGTTAATACAGTTACAGTGATTGTAGATGCTGAATCTGTAGATCTTTCAGAATTAGATTATGCACTTAATGGTGGAGATTATCAAACGAGTAATGTATTTACAAATGTGGTTCCTGGAACAGATCATTTTATAGATGTAAGACATACAAATGGTTGTATTAAAACAACCGAACTATTTAGTATAGATGAATTTGAACCTTTATCGCTCATCTTGCAAGAAGGTGATGAACCTGGAGAAGTTATAGCAATTACAACAGGAGGAACTGGTGATTATGAATATTCTCTTAATGGTGAAGATTATGGAGATACCAATGTGTATATAATCACAGAAGAAGGAACATACACTGTAATTGTTACAGATAGTAGTGGTTGTCAAGCAACAGCAACAATTGAGATTGAAATCTTAGGGCCATGTATTCCAAATTGGTTTACACCAGATGGCGATGGTAACAATGATACTTGGGCACCAGGTTGTGTTGAAGATTATCCTAACCTAACATTCGATGTATTTGATAGATATGGACGTAAAGTTGGAACCTATAACGTAGGACAATTTTGGGATGGTAGATATAATGGTACAGAACTCCCTACTGGTGATTATTGGTATGTAGTAAAACTGAACAGCCCATTAATAGAAAAAGATTATGTCGGACATTTTACACTATACAGATAATTAAAAAACCCTCAAATTAAACAACGATTCAAATGAAAAAAATTATAATATATCTCGTTTTAGCGTCTTGCACGTTTGGTTATGCACAAGAATTAAACTTACCAGTTTGGACACAGTATTTAGCAGATAATGATTTTGTTATTTCTCCAACTTATGCAGGAATTGGTGATAATCTTAAAGTGAGACTTAATGGTTTAACGCAATGGGTTGGCATAAAAAATGCACCAGACAATCAAGCGCTTTATGCAGATTTTAGAATAGCAAAGCAATCAGGAATTGGGTTAACCATGTATAATGATAGAAATGGAAATACACGTCAAAAAGGTGCGAAAGTATCGTTTGCTCATCATATTATTCTAGATTACACCTCTAAACAATACTTATCATTTGGATTGTCATATAACATTAATAGTTTTAGAATAGACATAGAAAACTTTGAGCCTACTGTAGAAATTCCCGTTGTAAATGTTGGTGATGATAGAGCAATTTCAAATAACAATTTTGATGTAGGTCTTCTTTATCGTAAGGATAGGTATTACTTCAGTTTAAATGCTAATAACATTCTAGATAAGAAGGTTGACGATTTTGTAGGTGTAGAACCTAGAAACTTATTAAATTTTCAAGCGTACTCAGGTTATGTGTTCAACAGTAAAAATAATAAAGACGTAGAGTTAGAACCATCAATATTTTTCCAATATTTTGCTAGTGATCAACGATCTGCTACAGATCTTAATTTTAAGTACAGAAAGTTTAATAGAAATGGTGATTACTATTGGGTAGGTGCTTCGTATCGTTTTTTGAATGACCAATACTTAAAACCACTTAACTTAGGTCCTATGGCAGGGATTATGAAAGACAACTATTATTTTGCCTATTCGTATCAAATGACCGTAAATGATCTTTCAGGATATAACTCTGGAACGCACAGTATTACTATTGGGATAGATTTCTTACAAGGTATTAGTGATTGTCCGTGTACTAAAGGAACGAGTTATAGAAAGTATAAAAACAATGGTACTAATTACTAGAAATAGCGTTTAATCCATTTCTAACTTATAACCTACTCCATGCACATTGGTGATTCTAATAGAATCATCATCCTTTAATATTTTTCGTAATTTAGAGATATAAGTATCTAAGCTTCGACCAACAAAAACACCGTTATCCTCCCACACTTTCTTAGTGAGTTCATCGCGTTTTATAATTTGATTAGGACTTGCAACAAATATTTCTAAGAGTTCACATTCCTTTTTTGATAGGCTAATTTCTGTTGCCGATTTAACGAGTTTATTTTGTTCAGGATAAAACTGAAAGCTTCCAATTTCAGAATAAGATAATATACTTTTTTCTTCGGAAATAGGTTGTGATTTCAATTTCCGTCTGAATAAAAAAGCAAGGTAAACGAAACAGCCAAAAATTAAACCCCATAAGATTCCTTGCTTTTTGAAACTACTCGAAGGTATAATATCTAAAAACTCAACTTTAATAGTATAGCACGCTTCAGGAAGAAAACGTCCAGCACAAGGTATAATGGTACTTTCCTCCTTAGTATTCATTTGATAACTATAAGCGACTTCTCCATCTATACATTGCAAAACTTCTACACGGTAGTTTTTTGATAAGTTCACCAAACTTAAACTACTATCAATTACTGTAACGACATTACTAGGCTCAAAACTTAATGGCTTTTCAAAAGATAAGCTGTAGATATAAGGTGCTATTTCTTTAACTGGTAGGATTAGTGAGGTTGAATCTAAATTCTGAAGTAATAATTGATTACCTGCTTCACGTAGTGCAACTTTTGTGATGCCACTAATATCTTTGCTATCCTCTTTTGTACATGATGTCATCACGAATAAAAAAGACAATGCAAATAGGGCAATTTTAGTATAAAAATATTGATGTTTCATATTGAACTGTAAATAACATGATAATTCATGACTTTTTACAACTGTTGACACTTCTTTTACATTTTTTTGACATTTTTCACCTGACCAAAATCTAGTTTTACCTCATAAAATTAATCAAAAACAAAACTTATGAAAACACGTATTTTACTATTATTGATCACATTAGGCATGATTGGGTTCGCAAATTCGCAAGAAAAACTAGTTCTAGATGTCTCTAAGAGCGAAATGAAATGGTCTGGTGACTATACTTTTTATTTTGGAGGACATCATGGTACTATCGATTTTAAAGAGGGTCACTTTATTAAGAGCAATGACGTTATTTCTGGTGGTGAATTTATAATTGACATGAATTCAATTATGTGTTTGGATATCGAAAATGAAAAAGGCAACAAAGGTCTCGTTGATCATCTTAAGGATCCAGATTTTTTTGATGTTACGAATTTTGGAACTGCAAAATTAATAATCACACATGTTAAATATCACGATAACACTACAATGAAAATCTATGCAGATTTAACTATTAAAGGTATTACTAATCCAATCTCATTTCAAGCTGAAGTTGACTATGAAGAAAAAATAATGACAACTAAATTTAAAATTGATAGAATGCTTTGGGGAGTTAACTACAATAGTAAAATGAAAGATGGTGCAATTTCTGACGGTATTGGTTTTGATATTAAATTAAGTTTATAAATTTAAACTATGAAAAATATAATATTTACAATAGCATTTCTTTTATGTACGATAATCGCTTTGGGTCAAGAAGAGAAAGCATTAGGTGTTTTAGAATCTGATACGACATGGTTAAAAGAGATTATTAAGTTTCCAATTAATTTTGCTCCAGAAATTAACTATACCGAAGGATACGAAGATCTTAGGTTTGCTAAAAAATGGAGAAGCGCAGTACATGAAGACTTTTGGTGTTATATGTTTGCTTGGCATATTAAAAGCAAAAAAAAGCAAACCGTAGAAACTTTAGAGAATGATATTAAATCTTATTATGATGGTTTAATGGGAGCTGTTAATAAAAAGAAGGATTTTAAGGTTCCTGAAACAACGGTATTATTTATCAAAACTGATGGTAATAAAGAGACCGATTTTATTGGGAAACTATACGTCTATGATTCTTTCACTACAGAAGCTATGATGACATTAAACGCACAAGTTAAAGCGTATTATTGTGATCAAACAGAATCATCTACAATACTTTTCAAATTATCACCACAAGGTTTTAATCACGAGATTTGGCAACGATTTAATGAGGTCAAACTCAAAGCCAATTTGTGTGAAAATTAAAAAAAACACCTCTTAATCAAAGAGGTGTTTTTAAATTTAAAATATAATTATATCAATCTTGCCAGCCCCAAGGCGCATCAGGAGTTTCGATGGTTTGAGTTAAATCCATAACAACTTTAAAAACACGGTCTGTACCAAGTCGTCTTAGATTATAAGTAAATGTGGTTTCATCTATTGTAATCCACCAAACATTTGTTGCTGCACCAGGAATCATTTTTTGAGTATGTTGATCTGCGGAAAAAATCTGGATATCAGCTTTTCCTGAGTTTGTTGTTATACCTCCATAAAAATTGACGTCATCTTCTGTACCATCTTTATGTCTATGGTCATGCTTTAATGAAATACGATCATTGTCATAAGTTAATATCCATGTTCGTGATTTATCATCTCCAACAAAAAACGGGATTTTGATTTCATTTTCAGAACATTTACGAACATGCATCACTAATTGCTTGCCTCCAAAATCTTTATCTTCTTTTGGCAATTCTAATTGACCTTGATAGGCTTTACCACAATGTGATTTTAGGGAGTTCCAAAACTGCTTAGAAGGTGTTTCGGATTCTTGAGCAAAAGATGCAAAAGAAATCAAACACATGAAAATGAATAGTTTTACTTTAGTTGTCATAATATTTAATATTGAGATAATAGTTTCTAAATATAGAATTATAAAAATTAATCTTTCGGATAGCGTCCTACATCTTTATGTTGCCATATCAAATTTATAATTTGCCAATTGCCATCTAGTTTCATTAAATGAAGATATTCTACCCAGTTATCAGATACCAATTTCACGTTAGCCATGCGATTATAAATATCTAAAATCACAACTTGATTGTTAGGCTTAAAAGGAAACTTATTGTTGCCTTTGTTCCATGAATTAGCAAACGCAATCATTTGTGCATGTGTCGTTCGTTTTGCATATTCTTTTCTAGTTTGTCTATCGTAGCCTATTGTTACTTTGTTAAGACTATCATTCATTACTTCATCCATTAATTTTGGATTCAATTTTTGAAGCCCAATTAAATAACCCAAAGCTCTATTTTTAATTGCAAGAGAATCTTTAGCAGTAGCGACATCACTCAACGTAGTTTTTATATTTGATGGTGTTGGAACATCCATTAACAATGCATTCGTTTCATCGTAACGTCTTAAACCTATTTGATTTCCAATATCATCGTATACTTTTTCTCCAATAGCATAATTCCATTGATTCATCACTAAAGCATTAGCTGTATCATGGTAGCTAAACTTTACATGATTACCATAAGCATCAAACGTATCTTGATAAGAAGCAACCCCTACACTATTGTTTTTCACTTTTAAGTTTTCATCTAAATTATAATGCGCTTTTGGTGTTCCATTTTTGTAAAGCTCAATTCCTGTAATTCCAAATGCAAAATATGGTGAAACATTAACGAATTCGCCTTTTAAATTAAAACGTTTTTCGATGATTAGTTTCTTCTTTTTTAACCATTGATATTGAGCTACTTTCCAATTAGACTCCATAGGTTGATCTTCTAAATCTAGAAACTCAAGTTTGTTTTTAAATTGCTTGGAATCATAATAATAAACTTCTTTATAAACGCCTCTATCATTAGTAACACGCTTTCCATTTGGGTCAAAAAAGATTCTAATTTCTTTATTACCCTTATAATTGATTACTGTTCTATAAGCACCAATTGAAGCTAAGGGATGAGTTTTTTCAGTATGATAATGGTTATTTAAAATTTCTATGAGTTGTCCTTTTTCATTCTCTTTAAACACATAATGCGATGTGTTTTCTGCAGTTGCTTTATCAATTTGATGTGTTCCTATAAAAGCAATGTATGGAGAGACATGATTATAGCTTATATGCCTGTAATGCTTTTGTAACTCATTATTTTGCCCAAAAGCAGATATAGAAATGACTAGTAGTATTCCTAAATTTAGAATCTTAGATCTTAATTTCATGATTATGTTTTGATGTGATGATGATTTATGGATTAAAGATAATAAACAAATAGCCATCAAAGAATTGACAGACTACTATTTAATGTGTTGATGATTTTATATGTTTTTGATTAATTATAAAAGAGAGTAAATTATTTCCTAAGAGTTCTGAACTTAGTAAGTTTAAATGACTATTTTTATAGAAACACTCACACTATGCCTGCTATACCATGTCCAAAATGTAAAACTCCAATTGTGTTTGATTTTAATGATATTATAAAAGGAGAGCAATTCACTTGTAATAACTGTTCTATTAAAATCACGTTATCCTATGAAGACAATAAAACAACTTTACTAAAGGCTAAGGAAAAACTAGATGAACTTAAAGATGAATTAGGCATCGATTAGAGCTCTATCATCTTTACAACTTTGATTCATTTTTTTATAGTCATCGTTGTAATTGTATTGCATTACTTAATCTACAGTTTCAAATAAATCTATAATCATATACTTTTTGTCATCAGGTGTTACATCTCTAAAATAATTGAGTAAATCTTTACTCGTAGCATATCTATTAGTCAGTTTTTTCATTTTCCCATTGTGTGTATTCCAATCGTCTATAAATTGCTTTAAAGCCATATTCAATTGGTCCTCGCCTATCGCTTTTTGTAGCTCGAACATATGTAATGCGCCTTTAGCATAATAAATATACTTTTGGTTTTCAACTAATGCTAAAGTAGGCTCTACTCCAGGTTCTCTGCGTTTACCATCTTGGTATTTCTCTAATTGCAGCTCTAAAAATTGTTCTACTTTTTCTTCAGGATAGTGTTGCTTCAAAACCATCATCGCTGCATATTGAGACAAGGTTTCTAAAATGAGATGTTGTCCTTTGACATTAGCTGCTTCTACTTACATACCAAACCATTGGTGTGCAACTTCGTGAGCTGTGATATAGAATGCCATATCAATATCTGTTTCATCATCAATATTTAACACAAACCCTATAGATTCCGAAAATGGAACAGTACCAGGAAATGATTGCGCAAATTGAGCATAACGTGGAAACTCCATGATACGCAACTGTTCATATTGATACGGACTAAAATGTGTACTGTAATAGTCTAACGAAGCTTTCATAGATCGCATCATTCTATCGGTGTTGTAGTCATGTCCTTTATGATAGTAGATTTCTAGATCAATTTGTTTTTCGATGGAGTCAGATTTTAAAGTCCATGTGTCTTTTTTTAATTCATAACGAGCAGATACCATCGCATAAAAATTAATAATTGGTTGTTCCATTTTATAATGGTAGTAATTACGATTATTCTCTGTCCATTGTTTTATGATACGTCCTGGAGCAATTGCTGTTTGGTCTATTTCTGTTCCTATGATCATTTCAAAATTAATACCATCTGAATCACCACCAGATCTTGCATTCATTAATTCTTTCACATCAGTTCTATTAGCTCTGTTTGATCTTTCTGGTAAATTATATTCTGAGCGTTCACCGTTATCACTTAACTCATATTTCTTATTGTAGCCAATTGTAGGAAAATCTTTATTGTTAAAAAATGTGCCATTTTCTACAATATTAGAATTTGAATTACCAGCTTCAAACCCTTTAGTAATGAATAATTGCTTAAAATTCATTTTAATAGACTCACCAGGATTCAAAGTGTTATTCAACTGATAGATGGTATAATCATAGGTCGTGTATTTACTGTTTTCTGTTGCGCCTCCTTCAAATGTGATAGCCTCTAATGTGACATTGTTTTCAATTAGTTTTTGAATATGAATCTCATTAATGGGTTGCTTATTGGTGTTTTTCAAAATATAATACCCTTCAGCCGTATAATTTCTTGATGAAGGATAGAGTTCTACTTTTAAGTTAACGTCTACAATTTTTGGTTGTGGTATATATTCAAACTGTTTTAATGTTTTCTCATAAGAAACTCTAAAGGCGACAGCATCAGAATTAGTCCAGTAAGTATTTAAAACATTGGTATTATAAAAAATGAAACTCCCAAGAATAATAAATAGTCCAGTAATACTACTTCCAAATACAAAAAGTGGTTTGCTTATTCTATACTTGGCAGCTTTTAAACGTTTTACAAAATTAGTTTCTGCACCTCTTACTATAAAAAGTGATCCTATAATGAGTAATAGCATTCCGAAGAACAACCAGTAGGATTTAATCAATACATAGGGCTTTAAATAATGTCCATAACCATTCATATCAGAATACGTTCCTAAAGAACTACCTCCAAAAAAATACAAATCATGATCAAAGCCAAATACACCCAAGGTAATGGTCGCAATAAATAGAATAACAACTACCATAATGCCCACAAATTTGTGGTTTACAAGCGCTTGAATAAAGAAAGATACAAGCGTAAATAATGCTAAAAACGGTAAAATTTCAATAAAAAAACCAGAAAAATACACTGTGAGCTCGTAGTTATAATAACCACTTATGGTCTGAAAAATAATTCCAGAACTAATTAAAGTGATCATTATAACAATATAAATAAGATTAAGCCCAATATATTTGCCTGCGAGATTTATAAAACTAGACATTGGTGTGGCATCATAAATCAAGTTTAATTTTGCGCCTCGTTCTTTCCAAACTAATTCTCCAGAATAAAACACCAAAATGATGATGAAAAAGTAGAGAGACATTTCTTGGAGTTCTTCAACAATAAAATAGGTCGCTGGATAACTATCAACTCCATAGACTGTACCAAGGCTTACAGAATTAACTAGAATAATAATCATACCACAAATAACGATGGCCCAAAATGAAGGCTGCTTACAAATACTTAAAAAATAAAACCAAGAAAACTGCTTTAGCTGTGTCCATTTTGACAGCAAACCATATTGTTTTTTCGCCTCTGGAATAACTATCGAACTGTTATCATAAGCAGTTTTAATATCTAAATTTTGTACTTGTTTTCTTTTAGATCGCTTATTTTTAATAACATTAAAATTGAATTTTTTATAACCATAAAACAGCGCAAGCACTCCAAGTACAGACCAAAACATTTTGTTAAACACAAGTGCTCCAACGAAAGGAATACTTTGTGTACTTTTTTCTAAAACAGACCAAGACTTTGTAACAAAAGTTGTAGTTGTTAATGAGAATGGATCTAAAATGGCTTGCCAAAACTCGTTAGTGATAGATTTGGTCAACATAAAGACCACAAACAAAACGATACCTTGTGTATAAACCACAACTAATTTTCTACTCAAAGCTCCAGTGACAAAAAACAGAGATGCTCCAAAAAATAAGCTAGGTAAGGTTATTATAAAAAAAAGCTCTAAATACCTTATTACATTAAATTCTAATAGATCATTTGGATTATGCCAAGGCATAAATTCGCCTAGCATCATTCCAAATAAAACACCAGTAAATACGAATAGTAAAACAGTAAACGAGCCTAAAAATCGACCCAGTAAATAATCCTTTTTCTTGATTGGTGTAGAAAAAATTAACGATTCGATTTCATATTCAAAATCTCTTAATACAGAAACTCCCATTATCATTGAAGCCAAAATCATAAAGATACCAGTAATGGCTCCCATTGTTTTTGCAATCACTATTGGTGAATTTTTTTTCATGGTTCCAAAATCTGCTCCTTGAAAAATAAAATCTACACCAACAATAGAAAAGAGAAAAAGAAATAAAAAGAAGATGTACGTGTCTGGTCGCTTAATTCGATATTGTATTTCGAACTTAAAAATGTTATACCACATGACTAAATAGATTTAGAATTCGTATGACTGAATATTTGAGAGAAATACACATCTTCTAAATCGGCATTAATGCTAGAAAAACCATCTCCTGGATTTTCATCCCTTAAGATATGAATGGTTGGCTTTCCAAGAAATAGTTTCTCACTAATAACTTGATAGTTTTGCTTGTAAGCTTCTAACTCTGGCTTTTCAATTGTTTTTTTATAAACCTTTCCTTTTAAATCTTCTATGATTTGTAGCGGATTTCCTTTTAAACAAACTTGTCCTTGATTAATAATCGCCATGTTCGTACAAAGTTCTTTAACATCATCCACAATGTGTGTAGAGAGAATCACTACTGTATGTTCTCCTAGCTCACTTAATACGTTATAAAATCGATTTCGTTCTACAGGATCCAATCCTGCAGTTGGTTCATCTACTATGAGTAGTTTAGGATTATTAAGTAGTGCTTGAGCGATCCCAAAACGTTGTTTCATTCCGCCAGAATAGCCTTTAAGGTTTTGTTTTCTCACCTCATAAAGATTGGTCTTATGTAAAAGTGCTTTCACTAATTCTTGACGTTCGCTTTTATTGGCAATGCCTTTTAGTACTGCAAAATGATTGAGTAATACTTCGGCAGATATTTTAGGATACAAACCAAATTGCTGTGGTAAATATCCTAATACCTGTCGCAACTCATTTTTTTGTTTTAACACATCTATATCTCCTAAAGAGATAGAACCACTGTCGGCCTCTTGCAGCGTAGCAATTGTGCGCATCAAGGTTGATTTTCCGGCACCATTGGGTCCTAGTAAACCAAACATTCCTTTAGGAATTTCTAAGGAAATATTTTGTAATGCTTTAATACCATTTGAATACGTTTTTGATAGATTGTCAATAATGAGTTCCATACTGTTGATTTTTGATTGATTGAGACAAACATATCAAGTAATTACACACCTAAAAAGGATTTGGGATATATAGCCGTTAGCGAGTGACACACATACAATTACATGTTACAAGAGCATTATATAACAACTCAATATCTGTTTATCACACAATTTGAACTGTTTGTCAACTTATTTGTTTGAAGTGTTTTATTTAATTAATATTGATTTATGAATTTTAAAATACCCGATAGAAAAAAGAAAATTATAAAGCGCATTTATAAAGTAGCGCTTATTTTTATTGGTATAATTATTATCATTTTTAATGATACTTTTGGTAGACTAGAAGGTTTTGTAGAGTTTATTGCGTTCTATTTTATAATTGTTTTGATTACTGTTTCACATTGGTTATTTAAACAAATCAAATCGATTATTAGATTAAAAAAAGAAAAAGCTCAAACCGAACTCATGCATTTAAAGAGTCAGGTAAATCCGCACTTCTTCTTTAATATGCTCAATAACCTTTATGGTTTGGTAGACAAAGATTCTAAGAAAGCGCAGGAACTAATTTTGAAATTGTCAGACATGATGCGTTATAGTATCTATGATGGGCAAAAAGAAACCGTGTTACTTTCTGAAGAAATTAGTTATTTGCAAAACTATATAGAGTTGCATAAAATGCGTTATCATAAAACCATTGATGTGGAATTTAAGATAGATATAGAAGGTAATGATTATGAGATAATGCCACTTCTTTTTATCATCCTTTTAGAAAATGCTTTTAAGCATGGTGTAGAAAATTTGAGGAACAATGCATTTGTGCATATAGATATGAAAGCAGAAAATAATGAAGTAAAATTTGTTATAGAAAATAATTTTGATAATACCATTGTTAATGAGCATGGAGGTATTGGTATGAACAACCTTAAACGTAGATTAGAATTAGTGTATCCAAAAAATCATACCTTATCCATAACAAAAACAGATGCTGTTTATAAAGCTCAACTGAATATTAAAAAATTATGATCAAGTACCTCATTATAGATGATGAGCATATTGCACATGATATCATAAAAAGGTATTGTGATATGCTTCCAAACTTGGAGTTTAAGGCCGATTGTTATGATGCAATTGAAGCTTTAGATTATTTGAGTAAGCATCCTGTGGATCTTATTTTTTTAGATTTAAATATGCCAAAATTAAAAGGGTTTGATTTCTTAAAAACGTTAGCTTCTCCTCCAAAAATAATAGTCACAACCGCTTATAGTGAGTTTGCAATTGAAGGTTATGAGCTTAGTATCGTTGATTATTTATTAAAGCCATTTAGCTTTGAGCGTTTCCTAAAAGCTATAAACAAAGTTGTAGTTCCAAATAATTCTAATAAGCAAGAATCTTCCGAAGAAAACAAAACAACCACTAACCAAATATTTCTAAGACAAAACAAGAGCTATATCCAAGTTGATATTAACACCATTTTGTTTATTGAAGCTTCTGGTAATTACACTAAAGTGGTGACTACAATGGATTCGATTACTGTTAGAGAGAAGGTTTCAGATATGTTAAAATCCTTACCTCAAGAAGAATTCATAAAAGTACATAAGTCATTTGCGATATCTAGAACGCATATTACAAGTATCGAAGGTAATAGAATCCATATAGACGATTATATCATTCCCATTGGTAAAATGTATAAGGCTAATGTCAATGAATTATTAAAATAGATATGGCATATATAGATTATAAATCTTATACATGAAGCTATAATGATTAATTAATTCTATTCTGAAATAGAACTCACAAAACCCGTATAACGAATAGGAAAGCGCTTTGCTCCCTTTAATATAATTTCACTCCGGAGATTTGGATATAAGTGAATAGTGACATCAAAGTTTTCAGAATGACTCCTAGCATCAAATACTATTGTATAACTACTATTGTCATTTTTTATAACACGATAATCTTTCATTTCGCCTTCAAAACTAATACTGCTATTAGATCCATTATATCCAGTGGTTGATTGCACTTCTCCAAAGTATGGAAGCTTAGACGATACGACGTCGTTATTTAATTTTAGTTCATTTGGATTACCTATTAAACTAATACGACTTGCACTATCTCCAGCTACAAAAAAACCTGCATTTTGTAAAGCCATGAGACTACCAGTAGACTGCGGCAAAGCCCAATCAGATTCAATAACGAATGATTGACTATTTACTAGTTGATCTAAAGCAGCAATTTGAGCTGCTGTTGCTGTTGTTTTTGAAGAGCTACAATTAAAAAACAATCCAAAAGACAGTAAAATGATCATTACATTATATTTCATAATCAAAGTATTTAATGGAATTATAAGATACGACAATATTGATTTACATAGATGTTAATTAACATTTTACAAAACAATAGGAGTTTTCATCATCAACTAAAAGTCAATTGACATCCAATTGGGTTTCACACTAAAATTTTAAGTAAAAAATAAACTAGCATACAATATGTATATTTGTCCAACGTATTAATTTAATAATCAAAATAATATATCATGTCATTACTTACAATAATATTAAGCATTCTTTTACCACCAGTAGCAGTATTTATGAAGCATGGCGCTGGAAAGGATCTAGTAATCAATATTATTCTTACACTTTTCGCTTGGATTCCTGGTGTTATACATGCACTTATCGTAAACAAGTAAGAGAAAGCATATAGAAACAAAAAAGACTATTACATACGTTGTAATAGTCTTTTTTGTTTCTAGTAATCTAATTATTCTTCTGGTGGAAAACCATGAATCTGTTCAAAAACGTCATCAAAATTAGCGCGCAAATAACTATTTAATTTTTTGCGATAATCATCTCGTAACCAACTCAAGAAATTGTATGTGCTTTTACTAATACACTTAGCATAAACATCAATTCTAACATCTATATCTCCACCTAATTGTTTTGCTAAAGCCAAAGCATCATAAACATCTTCACTATTCTCAATACATATTTTTGCATGCTGCTCGATAGAGCGTTCTAAAACAACTTTAGAAGATATGCCCTTAAAAGTAGCATCTTTATAGACTTGTTTTATATCAAAATAAACATCCTCAGATTTTGAAAACTCTTTACGAAGTTCTTCAGGCATTTCATGCTTAAATTCACCTTCAATAGCTTCGTCATCCTTAAGTCTATCCATGAAATAGTTAGGCGATCTAAAAATCGTTTGCCAATCTAAATCTGCTCCCCAAGGGCCAAATCTATGATTATTGTTACCTAAATCTATAACCGTAAACTTTGATTTATTATATAATATTCTCGACCCTCTACCAATCATTTGGTAATATAGTGTGAGCGATTTTGTAGCTCTATTTAAAATAATCGTATCAATAGTAGGTTCATCAAAACCAGTAGTTAATATACTTACAGATGATAAAATAGCATCTGGAGTCTCTTTAAACCACTTTAATATTTCTTTACGCTGTTTTTTAGTCGCTGTATTGTCAAGATGCATAATTGGCAATCCTGCTTCTCTAAAGGTATGATATACCATAATAGAGGTATTAATACCATTATTAAAGATCAAAGCTTTTTTTCCTGCAGAATGTTTCTTGTAAGCCTCCAATAATTTATCTAACATGGCAGGACTAGAGTATAAATCTTCTGATGATTTAACCGTATAATCACCATTACTTCCAACCTCTAGGGATGTTAATCCCATATCATATTGATAAACCTCTGCTCGCGCTAAAAATTCATTGTCTATTAAAGATTCAATCGTTTCACCAGCAATAAGTTCACTATAATTACCTTTCATTGGTAAATCTTTATTAGAACTTAATGGTGTAGCTGTTACTCCTAAGATAAAAGAGTTCTCAAAAAATTTAAATAATTTAGTAAATGAGTTATAGTGCGCTTCATCAATAATAACTAAACCAACACCAGAAATATCAAGAATACCATCATTAAGACGATTGTTTAAGGTTTCAACCATCGCAACATAGCAACTATACTCTTCTTGATCATCAAGATTTGCTTTACTATCAACAACTTTATTAGTCACACCAAAACTAGTAAGCATCACAGATGTTTGCTTACATAATTCGACTCTGTGAGTCATTACTAATACTTTCTTTTTGTGCGTTTTTAAGTATTGACGAACCATTTCAGAAAAAATAACCGTCTTCCCTCCTCCAGTTGGAAGCTGGTAAAGCAAATGATAATCATCTGGTGCAGTTTCAAATTTTTCAAAAATTTCATTAATTGCTCCTTTCTGATAACTATATAGTTCCTTATCTGTTTTCTTGGGTTGAAGTGCTAATTTGTCTTGGCTCATGTAATGTTTTAAGAATTACAAAATTAAAGCCTTTATGAGTTCTTATCGAATATTTTTCCCAAAATATTATTGAAATTTTAAATAACCAAGATGTTATAAAAAAGCGAACTCCTTAGTGACCATACTAAGGAGTTCTAATTTGTGTAATACCTAAACAAGTATTGCTACTCATTTAAGTGACTGCGAAAGTATACTAATTATATGAGTATACGAGCTATTTTTTAATAAGATTTTGATAATTTTTTATATATCCATTTGTCTAAACTTAATGTCTAAATCTTTTTGCATTTTTTGGATATCTTTCTCTTCACCAGAAATGATAAGCGCTATAGATTCTCCTGTTTTTCCTGCTCTAGCCGTTCTTCCACTTCTATGTGTGTAATATTCTAATTGATCTGGTAATTGATGATGAACTATAAACGCTAAATTATTAACATCAATTCCTCTTGCAGAAACATCTGTAGAAATCAAATATTGAAGTGATCCGTTCTTAAATGCTCTCATCACTTTATCACGCTCTTTTTGTTGCATATCACCTTGGAGTGCATCAACTGAGAATCCTTCTGCTTTTAAAATTTCAGTCAATTGAACAGTTCCTGCTTTAGTTCTACAAAAAATAATACCTCTATCATCATCGTATTTGTCTAACAATCTTGCAACCATATTGGCTTTCTCTTTAATAGACGTCACTATATAATGATGACTAATATTGGCATTTACCAAACTATTTTTATCTATTTCAACACGTACAGCATCAGATGACATGTACGTTTTCACCATACTCTTAATTTCCTCAGGCATCGTTGCAGAAAACAACCACGTATTTCTCTTTCCTGTTGTAAACTCCAAGATTTTATTCAAATCCTGCTTAAACCCCATACTCAACATTTCATCAGCTTCATCCATTACCAATGTGTCAATGTTTTTGATATCTATTTCACCACGTTCAATAAAATCTAACAAACGTCCTGGAGTCGCAACAATAATATGTGTTGCGCGTTGTAAACGTTTTAATTGAATATCCATTTTTTCACCACCATAAACACCTTCTGCAAAAATCTTGTGCTCACTATACTTCGTGAACTTAAAGAGTTGCTTTTGTATTTGTTGTACCAATTCTCTTGTAGGAGCTAGTATCAAAGCTTGTATATGATCTTTTTTAGGATTAATTTTTTGCAATATTGGCAAACCAAAAGCAGCAGTTTTACCAGTTCCAGTTTGTGCTAATCCAATAAAATCTGTTTTATTTTTTAATAAAACAGGTATCGCTTCCTCTTGTATTTGAGTTGGCGTTTTTATATTGAGCTCCTTTAAACCTTTGATGAGTGGTTTAGAAATTCCTAAGTCAAAAAATGTGGTATCCATAGTCAATTATAATTGACTGCAAAGGTATTGTTATTATTCGTATTTTCGATTTTATATGAACTTAAGTCAGGAGCATCTTCAAGCCTTATATCAAGCCTATTGTAAAACACATTTACTTTGGAAACGTGCCAATGTGAACAATCTTGAGCAATTAGAGATTCCAAGTGATTATGGACTTGTTTTTCTTCGGAAATTGGAGCGACGACTTCGGCTTGGTCAATTAGCAGAACAATTTGTCTTCAACCAACTAGAAACTTGTGAGACTATTACATTAATGGCTGAAAACATTCAAATCCAAAAAAGCAAACAGACTTTAGGAGAATTAGACACTTTACTAATTGTTGATCATCAACCTATACATTTAGAAATTGTCTACAAATTTTATGTGTACGATGAGACTCTAGGAGGTACTGAAATCGAGCGATGGATTGGTCCAAACCGAAAAGATAGTCTTCTAGAGAAACTCACTAAGCTTCAAGACAAACAGTTACCGCTACTCTATTCTCAAGATTGCAAACACACTCTAAATCAATTAAATTTAGACGACTATGGTTTTGAGCAACGTGTTTTATTTAAGGCTCAATTGTTTGTGCCCTATCAAAAACAAGCAGACTTTAAACACATAAATGAAGCTTGTGTATACGGTTTCTATATCAACACAGCACAGTTAGAAAACTTTAAAGACTGTCAATTCTATATACCTTCAAAATTGGATTGGTTTCTAGAACCTTATGAAACTGTTGATTGGTTGGAATATTCAAATTTCCGAAGCGAAACTCAGTCGTTTTTAGATAATAATCAATCACCTTTGTTTTGGACGAAAAATGTGGTTGGAGAATTGAGTAAAGCATTTTTGGTTTGGTGGTAGAATATAATTTACATTCCAAGCGTTTCATAAACATAACAAATCCCCTTATCATAGTCTATAAAGTATCTTGAACGATTCCATTCATAGTCTGTAGGAGCATAAATTGTGAAATTATGATCTGGATTAAACCAACCGAGATCACTAGTGAAAGACATCCAGTCATCATTATCTGATGCTTTGACTTCAACTAATTTGTTTTGCCTTTTAAAGGTATACCACCATTCTTTAGTTGGTTTGAATTTTAAAAAGACTTCATACTCTAAAGTAAAATGCGGTGATTGGTAATATTCACCACGCAAAATCTTAATTTCTTTTGGTAGGCTATTACTTTTTGTCCAATACCGAAACGCATTTTCTGGATTAGAAGACGAATGAGACCAACAACTAACTAATAACGTTAAAGAACAAAAAAACAATATTAGTTTACGCATCGAATTAAAAGTTACGATATCAAACATTGCTTCAATGTATCCTCATAAATAGCTTCATATTGAGGTACAATTTCATGGATTCCAAATTTAGTAGCCACCTTTTTCGCATTAGCTTTAAAAGTATCTAAACGCTCATTATCACTTAAAATATAAAGCGCATTTTTAGCCATATCATCCACATCGTTAATTTCACTTAAATACCCTGAAACGCCATGCACATTAACTTCTGGAATTCCACCAGTATTACTTGAAATCACTGGTACTCCAGATGCCATAGCTTCTAAGGCTGACAAACCAAAGCTTTCTGTTAAAGATGGTAATAAAAACAAATCACTAAAACAGAGAATTTTGTCTATTTCATTACTGTTTCCGAAGAAAACAACCTTATCACTAATTCCTAATTCTTCACATAAACGTTCAGCAGGTTCACGTTCTGGTCCTTCTCCAACCATCATGAGTTTTGCAGGAATTTCTTTTTGAATGTTATAAAATATTTTAATAACATCTGGTATTTGTTTGACCTCTCTAAAATTACTAATATGTGTAATAATTTTCTCGTCATCTTTTGCCATCATTGCACGTTGACAATCTGTAAACTTAGGAGCATATTTCACCAAATCTATAAAATTTGGGACCACATGAATATCTTTTTTAATATCAAACAAACGCATCGTATCCTCCTTTAGACTCTGAGAAACTGATGTCACAGCATCAGATTTATTAATGCTAAACGTTACGGCAGGTTTATAATGTGGATGACTTCCAACAAGTGTAATATCTGTGCCGTGAAGTGTGGTTACAATGGGCACATAAATACCCTCTTCCTGTAATATTTTCTTAGCCATATAAGCGGCATAGGCATGTGGTATCGCATAGTGTACATGTAAAATTTCAATTTCATGAAGCTTTACCATATCTACCAATTTACTTGATAGTGCCAACTCATAAGGTTGATACAAAAACAATGGATATTCTGGAACATTAACTTCGTGATAATGCACATTATGACTCAACAATTCTAATCGTACGGGTTGACTATAAGTTATAAAATGAATTTCATGTCCACGTTTGGATAATTCTAATCCTAACTCTGTAGCTACAACTCCACTTCCTCCAAATGTTGGGTAACAAACAATTCCTATTCGCATGTTTTATATTCTATATTAAATACTAATTACTTTGGGCTACTTCAGTTTCAGTTTCATCTTCAATAATGGCCTCGTAAATTAGTCGTTGTATTTCTGTTCTTATATTTTCTCTTAGTAATAAGTTTTTACCAGCTTTTGGATACGTTCTATTAGCTAAAAATATATATACTATTTCTTCGTCTGGATCTGCCCATGCATATGTTCCTGTAAAGCCTGAATGTCCAAAACTCTTCATTGACAAACAACCACATGTTGGACCTGTATCTCCTAGTTGTGGTTTGTCGAAACCAATTCCTCTCCTTACATTTTTATGCTTGTAATATGTGGTATTAAATTTATCTACAGTCTCTGTTTTTAAATACCGTTTACCTCCATAAAATCCTTTTTGAAGATACATCTGCATAATTTTAGCAACATCATTTGCATTACTAAAAACACCTGCATGACCTCCAACGCCGTTTTGCATAGCAGCTCCCATATCATGAACATAACCATGAACTTCTTTATATCTAAAGTAATCATCAACTTCTGTAGGAATTAAATTGCGATCTGAGAACTTAGACGACGGATTATAAGTAGTGTAATTAGCGCCTAAAGATTGGTAAAAGTGCTCTTGTGCTAATTCATCTAAAGGTTTTTTATAATAGCCTTCAATATACTTTTTCAATATATAATAAGGCAAGTCACTATAGCGATACCGTTGTGTTGATAGCAATTCTGTTTCTCTAATAATTTTTTGAATAGAATCTGGATAATCCTTACGCAAAAACATTTGATCTGCAACTTTGATATTAAATGTAGATGTCGCTGATCGCCTATAATATTTAGGGTCTGGTTTTCTTGTTGTTGAATCTAAGGTAGCGACATAAAAAGGCACCCAAGGTCTTAATCTCGCATAATGAGATAACATTTGCTTTACAGTGACATTCTTTTTATTTGTATCTGCATATTCTGGAAGTATACTTGACAATTTTGAGTTTAATGATAATGCTTTCTTTTCTTCAAGCTCCATTAATAAAGGAAGTGTTGCTAAAATTTTTGTAAGCGAAGCAACATCATACATGTCCTCAAACTTCACTTTATCCTTACCTTTATAAGTGTGTTTTCCAAAATTCTTATTGTAAATCACTTTTCCTTTTCTAGCCACCAATAATTGAATACCTGGTGTCATTTTTTGGTCAACTGCATATTGAGCAATAGAATCTAAGCGTTCTAATTTTTTAGAACTCATGCCAACACGTTCTGGTAAACCATAACTTAAGGATTGGATTGCTGTGTATTGAATCCCTTCTCCAACTTTAAAATGTTCGCCTAATGACACTGGTATATGTCCTTTGGCTGCAACAGCTCCAAAAATAACTTGAGCAGATTTTTGCTGTGCAATAGCACTGTTTTGATAACTCATAACAACACCTTCAATGTTCTCTATGGTGGTCAAATCAATCATAGCATAAGGTCTAGCAAACACATCAAGAATAACAGTATTAGTTCTTGCTATTTCATAAAGCCAAACCAACTCTTTGTCTGTAAACTTATAACCTCGCCATGGATGATCATTCTTTTTATGAAAGCTAACAACAACTGTATTATAATTTTGAAGCTTAGTAATTAATTCATCTAATCTTTCGGCTTCTACTTTATGTACTTTCGTATATTTTTTAAGCTCATTATAAAATGTAGAACCTGAGCTATCCCCTAATTCTACATACGCTATTTTCTTAGTTTCTAAATTGCGAAGTGGTAACACATCTTCTTTATTTTTAAGAACAGTTGTTGATGCCTCCATCAATTCTTCATATAACAAATCATCTTGCAAACGATTTAAATCACCTACTAACGTATTAGTACCAATAGGTTCGTATGCATTTAAACCTACTTTAAATTTTGCCATTAATATTTTCTTTACTGAATGTGCTAAGCGTTCTTCAGTAAGATCTTTGTTATTATAAGCTTCAATAATTTTTGCAATGCCTTTTGGCACATCTTCGGAAATTAGCAATACATCATTCCCAGCTTGTAAAGCAGCTAAATCAATATCACCAGGTGTACTATAATTTGAAACCCCTTTCATTTCTAGAGCATCAGAAAAGATTAATCCTTTAAATCCTAGTGTGTCTTTTAATATATCTGTAACAATATGTTTTGATAATGAGGATGGAAATCCATCACGTGGTTCTAAACTTGGTATATTTAAATGAGCCACCATAACACTAGACAAGCCTTCTTTTATCAATTCACGATATGGATATATTTCTATAGAATCAATTCGTTTTTTATTGAAACTGATAGTTGGCAACGTTTTATGAGAATCACTATCTGTATCTCCATGTCCAGGAAAATGTTTAGCATTTGCTAAAACACCAGCATCTTGCATGCCTTTCATAAAAGCCAAACCTTTCTCAGTAACATTATCTCTATCTTCTCCAAAAGAGCGATTACCAATAATTGGGTTTTTTGGGTTTGTATTGATATCAACTACAGGTGCAAAATTAAAATGCACACCAATGCGTTTGCAATGTTCACCAATATGATAACCTGTACGCTCTACTAATGTATTGTCTTTTATGGCACCTAAGGTCATATTCCAAGGAAATGCGTATGTAGAATCTAAACGCATACTCAAACCCCATTCTGCATCCATACCAATAAGTAATGGTGTTTTTGAGATAGCTTGATATAAATTATTTTGTTTGGCTTGAGCAACTGGGCCACCAGTTGAAAAAATTAATCCACCAATATGATAGGTGTTTATGAGTTTTACAATTGCCTTTTGATTGGATTTTTTACTATCAGAAAACGCTCTTGCCATAAATAATTGTCCCACTTTTTCTTCAAGGGACATATCACTATAGACACTGTCTACCCATTTTTGCTGAGCTTGCAAGTCTTTATGTGCTAAAGGGTGACTAGCATCTTGAGCAACTGCTATTGGAATTAGAGTAAAGCAAAAGATAAAGGACAATATATATCGCATAAAATAAAGGTCTTAGAGAATTGTTCGTATTTAAATAGAACTAAAAACTATGCCAAAATAGTATTTTTGCGAGTAAGATTAAAGACTTTATGATAGATTTATAAAGAAGTTTGTGAACAAAATGATCTTTTATGTTTTATTTGAAAAATCGTAAAATCTTGCTGAGAAGTGATTGAGATTCTAATGTAGAATCATTATCAACATAAGATATATTTTCATCAAGATTTTCAAGTGCTTCTTTAGCAGCTTCTCTAACCTCTAATTGTTTAGCATTTTCAGCTATAATCTTGATGCTATCTATCCAAACAACTGCTTCTGAAATAGCATCATCTTCATCGTAATCTGTTAAAAACCAATCAAGAAGACTTAAAATTTGCAAATTTAATCTTTCATCATTATCTAAATGCAATGCAGATGTTATGACATTGATAATTTCAATATAAATAGTTTCATCTTTAGAGTAAATGTCTTCTGTTTCAATATATTCTAGAACCTCAATATACTCTGGATTGATTGTCTTTGTTTGTGCCAAAGCAATAACGCGTTTAACTTCTTCAAACAAAAACGCGTTATGAGTTACCGAATATTCAGACAAAGCTTCATAAACGATACTCAAACTTGAAAACTCATTAGGCATCGTAGTATTGCAGTATTGCTTTAAAGCATCTGGGTTCTCATTAGCGAATTTTACAATATCCTTAGAAAAACGTTTAGATGTTTTATCTTCAAAATTTATCCATTCACTCAAATTATCTTTCTCGTGATGCTTTAATTGTTCAATAATGTCCATGATTAAAGTTTTATTCTATTAAATCAATATGCCTATCATGATATCCTAAAAGATAAAGTACACCATCCAATCCAACACTAGAAATAGAACTTTGAGCACTATCTTTTACTTTTGGTTTGGCATGAAAAGCAATCCCTAATCCTGCTAAATTAAGCATCGGCAAATCGTTTGCACCATCACCAACAGCAATAGTTTGACTAATATTTATACCTTCTTTTTCAGCGATTTCTTTAAGGTATTCTGCTTTTTTATTACCATCAACAATATCGCCAATATAACCACCTGTTAAAACGCCATCCTTAATTTCTAATTGATTAGCATAGACATAATCCATACCTAATTCTTTTTGTAGATAATGACCAAAATAAGTAAAACCACCAGATAGAATTGCTGTTTTAAATCCGTAGCTTTTAAGAGTATCAATAAGTCTCTTAGCACCTTTTGTAATTGGTAAATTAACGGCAACGTCATGAAGTACGTCTTCACTTAAACCTTTAAGGAGCTTCATTCGTTGTTTGAAACTCTCATTAAAATCAATCTCACCTTGCATTGCAGACTCTGTAATTGCCTTTACTTCATCTCCAACACCTGCTAGTTCAGCCAGTTTATCTATAACTTCTGCTTGAATCAATGTAGAATCCATATCAAAACACACTAAACGTCTGTTTCTTCTATAAATATTATCTTCTTGAAATGCGATATCGACATCTAAATCTCTTGAAATTTGCATGAATTTTCTAGTCACCTCTTCTTTGCAATCAATTTTACCTCTAACAGATAACTGGATTGAAGAACGTGGATAATCTTCATTGTTTACTAGTGAAATACGACCTGTAAGTCTTTTTATAGCATCAATGTTTAAGTTTATTTCTGAAATTACTTTGGTCACTTCTGAAATTTGCTCAGCCGATAATTTTTCACCCAAAATGGTAATAATATACTTGTCTTTACCTTGTTGTTTTACCCAGTTTTCATAATTTTCTGAAGTAATTGGACTAAACTTTGCTGTAATACCTAACTCATAAGTTTTAAACAATAATTCCTTTAAAACGGAAGCTGAATTAGCTCCAGATTGGATCTCAAATAAGATTCCCAAAGATAATGTATCGTGAATATTTGCTTGTCCGATATCTAGAATCTTAGCATCAAACTGCGCTAAAACACTAGTTAAACTAGATGTTAATCCTGGTTTATCTTGGCCTGAAATATTTAATAAGAAAATCTCATTAGTCATGATATTTTCTTCTAACTCCTTTAAAACAGCGTCTTTATTTTTATTCATTAGTAATAGCTTGGAGATATATTATTTTAAAAATCGACTATGCCAGCTTTCACTTGCAGGAACTTCCCAGTTTTCTTTAAACTCAGCAATGTTATTAACTAGATTATTAAATACAATCGTGTTTTTAGAAACCGCTTTATCTTTTGCCATTTTTTTAAAATCAAGTAATGTCTTGTGTGCAACATACTCGCCTTGTTTGTAGGAGACGTTCATTTTATCCATCAAATCAACATTATACTCTTTTTCTAATTGTTGAATAAAATGTACCGAAGCATCAATACTACAACCGGTTGCACTACTTATATTCTGATTTAGAGCAATCACTATAAATCGCTTATATTCAATTGTATAACCAGATTGTAAATCACTACCATGAGCAGTCCAATTTTCAATAAAGGTATTTAGTTTTTCTTTTATTCCTGTAAGTTCTTCCTCAGTAAATGATCTATTAGCTTGGTAAATCCAAACGCGAGATTCTTCGGGAAGTGTATTAAAATCGACTAGCATAATTCTACTTTTTTCTAATTACAAAAATACAATTTTACATCCAATCTCTATCTTGTGATTCGACCTTAAATAACAAGTAATCACAAATTGATTTTGCATCAGCTTCTGAAACATAAGGAATTTTAACAGCTTTAGAAGCTGTAGTTATAATTACAGATGAAATTTGTCGTCGCTTTTGAAAGATTGTTTGCTTCAATTTTACAGCTTGTATTTTATGAATTTCTAAAATATTAGTTGTGGTATCTATAAAACCACTTCCAATAGTGATAAATTCATCATCAATTTTATAATATGATTTTCTGTACGTTATTTGAACATATAAAATCGAAAATATTATAAATGCAATATTGATAAACCACATCATGTTTCCGAAGATAAAGAAACCAGAAACATTAATTATTAATGCTAAAACTAGCATATCTATAACTAAGATGCGTTTGTAATACCATTTAGGTTTTAACGCTTTTAAATCACTTGTGTAATTAGTTAATAATTTATCTACTAGGTGCTTTAATTGCTCTTTTTCTAAGGCAATAATTACAAAGTTTTTTCTTTGCTTAACATTCACCATTGCTTGTTTAACAGACAATGTATGCAAGCCAAAATAACGCTTAATACGATTTGTTTTAATAACAATATTCTGAATTCTACTTGGTGTTAAACTCAATGACACCTTATTAAACAACCCTTTGTTAATTTCAATAGTTTTTTGGGTTTCTACAACTTCTAAATTAAAATTAGTTACCACTGTTTTAAGAACTGAAAACAGTAGAGAAATTAGTACTGCAAAAAGAATAAACACACTATTAAGTATAATAATATTGAGGATACTTTCTTCATCTAAATGAATTATTTCCTCAACATGTTGCTTGAGTTTTAAGCTTCTAAAATAATCTTTAAACTCATAATACAAACCAAAAACAAAAGATGCAATGACAGCAAAACTTCTCAAGTGATTTTGGGAAACTCCTTCTAAAAACAATCGTTTTAACGACACTTTAAAAAAGATATTTTTGGTTTCAATAGCTGTATGTAGTGCTTCTGAAATGTTCGATTTATTGAACAATTCCTTTTTTAATTGCAATGCAGTTGGTTTATCTAAGGCTTTTATTGAAATTTCAGACTTGTTATCACCAGCGGTTTCAATATTTAATGATACGACATTAATGATTTGCTGAAGGAAATTTTGCTTGATATAAACATTTTGAATTTTTGACTTCGGAATTATCGTGTTGTCCTTGTTTATTATTCCTGTAGATAGGTGAAAGTCGTCTTTGCTTAAATAAAATTTAAAATTTAAATACTTTAATACCGCTACAATAAGAAGCACTATTAAAATACCAATAATAATTAGCGTAATGGATTGAGGCGATAGCGTAGCAAAAGTTTTCTTTCTAGCCAACGATACTCCAAAAGCAATAAATATGACAAAGAATCGCTTAAAAAATTTGTACGCATTAAAGGCGAAAATTATAATGATTCCTTTTGACGATTGCCTAATCGGTTGTGAGAAATCAACTGTTTCCATTTACCCTAGTGCTTAAAAAATCATTTATTTGTTTTGCTTCTTCAAGTGGTAAGCCATCAATTTTTAAATCGCTACCAGATTCTCCTGCAGTGAAAATTTTTAATGTAGCAAGATTCAGTTTTCGTGCTAACCAACTACGTGATTCTTCTATATGTTGAATTCTAGATATTGGCACTGTTGTAATAGAATTTACAATAAGTCCTTTAGAATAGATAACATCTTTATCTCGTATGGCATATTTTCTTTTCTTAAAAGCTAAGCGTGCTAAAACGAAATTCAAAATAAGACCTACCACCACAATGGTTACTATATAAACGAAGTTATCTTGAAAAGCTTCTTTTTTTATTGCGAATTTACCAGCAATCAAAATACTTAAAAACACCGCGTAAACAAATGCCTTATTTAAAATTATAATCTTAAAATAGTTTTTTGATATGGGTTTGAGCTCAACAGAAGAGATCTTCGGAAGTGTATCAGTCTCAATTTGTTGGTTTATAAACATGTTATAGATTTGAATTTAGTTTTCAGCCTATTAACTGAAACACGTATTCCTTATACAGATTTTGTAAATAAACCAATCGCATTACAAAGAATATAACATTAGAGTTATTTGTTTTTATTATGTTTCTTGAAACCTCTATACGTCAAAAAACTATACATAAGGCATCCAAAAATAAAGTAAAACAAGACTCTAGACCAAGAGATTCCTTCTCTAAAGAAATAATCAAATAACGTGACTACTAATGAAAATATGGTACCTCCAACAAGACCTGCTGTAATAATTTTCTTTTTATTTATCTCTGCCATGTTATAAATCTTGTGCGTTAGCAATCAATTCTGCAATATCCATAACAGCAATGTCACCTTCTTTTTCCTTGTTTTTAATACCATCTGTCATCATGGTATTACAAAATGGACAACCAGCAGCTATGATATCAGGTTTTACTTCTAAAGCTTGTTCTGTTCTTTCTATATTAACTTCTTTGTCTCCTGGCTCTGCATCTTTAAACATTTGCGCACCTCCTGCTCCACAGCATAAACCTCTTGATTTACAGCTTTTCATTTCTACCAGCTCTGCATCCAGTTTTCTAATTAAATCTCTTGGCGCTTCATATACATCATTTGCACGACCTAGATAACAAGGGTCATGAAACGTTATACGCTTCCCTTTGTATTGTCCGCCTTCAATAGTCAAACGACCTTCAGCTAATAACGATTTTAAAAACTGAGTGTGATGCATGACTTCATAATTACCACCTAATCCTGGATATTCATTTTTAATGGTATTAAAACAATGCGGACAAGCAGTCACAATTTTCTTTATTTCATAAGCATTCATCACTTCAATATTAGTAACAGCTTGCATTTGAAATAAAAATTCGTTTCCAGAACGTTTTGCAGGATCACCTGTACAACTCTCTTCGGTACCTAAAACTGCAAATTCAACATTCGCTTTATTTAGTAATTTAACGAATGCCTTTGTGATTTTTTTTGCTCTGTCGTCAAAGCTTCCTGCACAACCTACCCAGAATAATACTTCAGGTTTTTTGCCAGCTGCCATAAATTCTGCCATAGTTGGCACTTTGAGTAATTCGCTCAAAATTATATTTTTATGTTCTTATCTCGCAACACTATTTCTTGTTATTGTAGATAAAAAACTAATTTTTATTGTTCTTCTTCTTTAATTGCTGCAAAATCTTTTTTAGCAATTCTTATATAAATAGCGAGTTTTTTATCGCCTTCTTTCACTCTATTCTCTGGATAATAACTCTCTAACTTTGCTCTTCGTACTGCTTCAATACCAACAACTTCTTTTTGTATATCTGTACAATAATCACAATGCACTTTTATTAGCTTAACACTTTTAACTTCGCTTTGGCGATATTCAATAAGCGTATATGATTTAATTTGCAATGAATCTTTTCTATAGGATTGCGCGTTAAAAGCTATAGAATTTAATAAAAAAACTATAAGACACAAGGGTTGATATTTCCGAAGAAAATAGCTCATCTATTCGTCTTTCCAGTTTAAACGATCCATTTGATTGTATGGCCAAGGTGCTCCATTATTTTCTATGTTGGTCATCATATTATTGAGTTCCATTGGTGCTGCACTTTGTTCCATTACTGAATATTGACGCATTTGCATAATAATATTCAGTGGGTCAATACTCACTGGACAAGCTTCTACACAAGCATTACAACTTGTACAAGCCCAAAGTTCTTCATTTGTAATATAATC
>CAJQOA010000018.1 GCA_905479815.1 uncultured Psychroserpens sp. | reverse complement strand
TTGAGACAGTTTTAAGTTGTAACCATCACTACCTCTATCATCTGTAAACCCATAAATAGAAACTTTAGCAATATCCATGCTTTCAATTTCAGATAAAAACATCAACAGCCTATTGTGCTCAGTTGGAGGTACTTCAAATTTATCTGTCTCAAAATACACTTCATGAGTTAACTCCTTTTGAGCGATCAAAAGTTGTGAAAATAGAAGCGTTATAACTAGTAGTTTTTTCATATTAGCATTGAAAACATAAATTAAATATAATTTTTTTTGATGTTTTCTTCAAATTTTAAGCCAGTATTAATCTAAGTACCCTAAATAATTAGATGGGTTTTTAAGTATTTCTACACCTTTTTGAATTTCAAAATTATTAGCAATATAGTAAGTATATAATCCTTCGCGATAAAAATAGCGTTTTACAATTTCATCAGATAATAAAGATAGTAATTGTGTTTTATTACCATCTATTGCTTTGTTTTTGTAATTGTTTAGTGATGAAATTAAGTCAGAGTAGTTCGTATCAATTTCGGTGTTTAGTTGCTCCTCTTTTGCTACAGATAGTGCATTTGCAAATGCTTTTTCTGTTTTGGTTTCAAAGTTAAAATTGTTTGCTTTTAAGAAGTTTTTAAAGTTTTTAAAATCAGCGTCAGTCAATTTAAAATCCTTTAAATCTGTTACACTATTGTTGTAATAATAGTCAGTTCCATATTTAAAAATTAAGTTTTCATCTAGAATCGCTTTCGTAATAGGACTTAGTTTAGTTTCATCTAATTCTAAATCTGGTTGCACGCCTCCGCCATCATAGACAGTTCTTCCTTTTTTAGTTTTAAAGGCGTTATAATTTTCTTGTTTTGTACGTGTCGCTTTTCCGTTTTCATCACGATTCCAATAATCAAGTGCTTGTATACAACGTCCAGAAGGTGTATAATATCTAGAAATTGTGATTTTCATTTGCGTTCCGTAAGTTAGTTTTTTAGGACGCTGTACGAGCCCTTTTCCAAAACTACGCGCACCAATAACTACTGCACGATCTAAATCTTGTAACGCGCCAGATACAATTTCACTTGCAGATGCACTTGACCCATCAATTAAAACAACCAAAGGAATATCGGTATCCATAGGTTCGTTTTTCGTATAATACGTTTTATTGTATTTTTTTACTTTAGATTTTGTGGTGACTACGAGTTGATTTTTAGGAACAAAAATATTAGTGACGTTAACCGCCTCTCTTAAAAGGCCACCAGGATTTCCACGTAGATCCAAAATTAGTTTTTCTGCACCTTGATTTTTTAAATCTCTAAGTGCGCTCTTAGTCTCAGCCGATGTTTTGGCGTTAAATTTCCGAAGAACAATATATCCAGTATTTTCATTGATCATAGAATAATGAGGGACCGCATGAATATCTACGGCTTCTCTTTGAATCGTTGCATTTTGTGTTTTACCCTGTCTAACATAGGTAACCTCAACACTCGTTCCCGCACCACCTTGTAATAGGTTTCCTGCATCATCTTTAAAATCTGCAACCGTAACATTATCTACTTTTATAATCTCATCTCCAGCTTTTAATCCTGCTTTATCTGCAGCATAATCTTTATAAGGCTCAATAATAACCAGCCTATCTTTTAGTGTTAATACGTTAGCACCAATACCAGTATAATCTCCTGCATTATTGATTCTCGCAGACTCTACATCTTGTTCGTTATAATAATTAGTATAAGGATCTAAATCTGCAAGCATACTTTTAATGGCAGTATCCATTAAGTCTCCAGGGTTTGTATCATCAACATAATTCATGTTGAGTTCCTTAAATAAAGTTGTGAAGATTTCTATTTGTTTAGCAATTTCAAAAAAGTCACTTTTAAAGGCTGAGCCACCAAAAAAGATAGTCAATGCGAGTATCGGAATTAAAACGCGTTTGTGTAGTAGTTTCCTCATGAGAATTAGTATTATTGTTGGGACACTTTTTTAGAAAATGTCTCTAAAAGTTGTTTCATTTTTTTATTTACGGAATCAAAATCCGTTCCATCCTTACCAATGTACAAAATCATTAACGTATAACATGATGAAATGTTGTTAAAATACGCTCCTTTGTTAAGTCGATAGCCTTCTCTTAGTAAACGTTTGATGCGATTTCTATCAACTGCTTTTTTAAAATTACGCTTACTTACAGAGACACCGGTTTTAAATTGTGTGTCTTCATCAAATTCAGATTTTAGATACACCATTCGTAAAGGGTATGCGCTAACCGATTTTCCTTCGGAAAACAGCTGCTCAATTAATTTCTGGCTTTTAAGCTTTTCTTTTTTAGGGTAAGAAAGTGACATCTAGTTTTTAGATTTTAGCGATACCATTTGTTGGAGATCTACAATTTGGCTTTCTAGTTCATGAAGCCTATCGTATACATCTACAGGTTCTGGCATTTGTTTGGAAGCAAACATTGTCACATACCATACTTCCATAATATCTTCGGCATTTATGGTAAATGTTGGGTAGTTTCCGTCCTTATTGTCACTTTTTAAGATGAGCTTTCCACGTTCATCAATGCGATTGATCACACGTTTTAAAACCACACCATCATTTTTACTGATAATGATATATACACGTCCATCTTTAATATCTTTAAAATCTTCTACATAGCGACCAAACACCATATCACCATCAAAAAATGTTCGCACCATAGAGTTACCTTGAACTTCAAAGCATCTAAATGTGCCATTGGTTAATTGTGGCATATGAAAAGCAGGTAAAGTTTCAATATATTCTGCATCGCCATAACCATCCAAATAACCAGCTCTTGCTTTTGCAGGAACATACACCACGTTTTCTTCACCTTCTGGTGTTGTAGAAATAACTTGTGGCATTCCAGAATATGTTGGAGTATTTGGAACATCAGACTTTAACATGGCATTGCTTTTACCAAAGAGATAGTCTGGATTGATAGCAAACTCATTAATAATAGCCGAAAGCACATCATAACCAGGTTTGGTTTTTTTACGCGAACCATCCCCTTGTGGTCTTCCGTTAACAATACTATCTATAGTAGTTCCCGTAACTCCTATACGTTTTGAAAACGCATAATTATTAAGATGAAAGTGGTTAATAATGGCCGTAATTTTTTCGTCTATTGATTCCATAATACTAAATGCTAATAACTAAAACTTTTTACAAAATAACTTTGCAATTTGTTTGTTTTAATTTGTAAAATGTTTTATATTTGTACTCTAATTGAATGCTAAGATACAAAAATTACTTAAAAATCAAACATTTGTGTGATTTTTATAGCATTTTCTTCAGATTTTTAAAGAATAAGACATCTTATTAAAATCTACGATGGTTACGTATTCAACAATATGTTGATATGCGATGAAAGTTTATGCCTTAAGTGTTAAGGCTTTGTGTTGAAGTTTAAACCACTTCAAGTTAGGTGAAACTGTTAGAAAAGCGAAACGATAACAGTTCTTAATTGAGCTTAATAAAACAAGTATAAACTTTAAACAATTTACAATGAGTACAGAAATTAAAAACACGCTCTTTCGATTTGTATCGATGAGAGCTCCTGAACTAACAGACGATAATAAACCTCAAGATGGGTTTGTTTTTAGAGACGATGCTGTTAAAAAGGGAGCATTTGATACTGCTGTTGCTAACGTAACAGCAGGAACAACAAAATGGCAGGCTTTAAAAACAGCTGCCAATTCTTTTTCAGCGTTATCAGTTGAAAACATAAAAAAAATTGATCCAAAACTATATGAATTATCTGTTTGGATTGCTAAAAACCGATTGTCTTATGATACAGAAGAAGTTTTAAAAAGAATTGAAGGTATTGCAAGCCTTAGTGACAATGATGTTCTAGGTGGTTTATGGGATAATTTATTTTATCAAACATTAACTCAAAAAGAATTTTATGCAAAAGAAATAATTATTCAGCTTTTAATTGCAAACCATTTTCTTTTAAATTATAAAGGAGATAAAGAGCAAATAAAAGAACTCTTGAATGCTAAAGTTGTGTTACCTAAAATATTATTTGGAGAAGGTGAAGTAAACGGAACAAGCGAAAAAAAGGAAGCTTCAGCTAGAGAAGCTAAATCTTTTACATCTGTTCCTACAGCCGCTATGGCAAAACAGCAAAGTATTGCTCAATCTGAGTTACATAATCAACAATTAAGTTTACTTTCTAAAGAATTAAAACGAGTTGAAAAGGCTTACCAAAAGGAAAGATCTATTACCTTAGAAGCAGCAGAAAATGATTACCAAAAAGCCATTAAGCCTATTTTAGATCAATACACTAAAGATGTTGAAGAAACTAAGAAAAAGTGGTGTGAAATCAAGGACCCAAATGTAGATTATGATCCAAATGATCCATGTAACCAACCAGACACAGTGCCTCAGCCAGAATTACCAGATTTTAATTTTGTTTTCAGAAAAGAGCTAGATTTTGAATATTTACAATCAAAATTAAGCGCAGAAAGTTTTGAGACTTTATCAGACCTTATTGTAGTAGACTCTAATGATGCTTTAGAGAAAACAGCAAGGGTAGCACAACCAGAATTTGATGCGTTTACTGAAGATTATGAAGGCTTTGCTGATGTTGATGGATTTATACATGACGTTATTTCTGGAAATGATGATACCGTTGTAGATAACACTGAAGAAGAAGGAAACACTTTGGTGAGTGTTGGAGGTATTTTAATACCTGTAGATACTACAAATTCATCTCCAAGTTTTAGCTATCAACTGTGTTCTAAAGCTATAAGGAAATTGTTTTTTCCAAAAACCTATAATGCAGATTTATCTATTGTCGTTCCAGATTTTTCATGGCAAGTAGCAAGTTTTGATTACACATTAGAACGAACAGATCAAGATTTCACGAACAATGGTCAAGTTGCTCATACAACATCAAGGTTTGGGAATACCATTTTCTTAAAGAATATTAATATTGGATCACCACGTCTTTCAGATCAATCACAAATACAATCGTTTTCAGGAACTATTACGTTTACTAATGGTGTTGTTAAAACATTTAGCACGTCAAGTTTTATATTAAGAACCTGTACTTCAGGTGTTTTAATAGGTGATATTATAGATCCTAATGATGACGATGGCGATAATCCTCCAAACCCAGGAACATCAAACGAGATGCCTTTTGTGCCAAGTGGTTTTGGAGTAAAGCAATTAGGAATTGCAGACTATAACAAAGTAGAGCAATCTACGCAAGGTTATGTTGAAGGTGATGTAGCACATATTGAAAACATTATGGCTCGTGAGTTTAAAGAGCGAAGCACACGTAAATTACGTAGAAAAGAAGATACGTTTACAAGTTCTTCAGAAAGTGAAAGAGAACAACTCTCAGACACCACATCTACAGAGCGTTTTGAGATGCAAAATGAAGTGTCTAAAATTATTGCTAATAGCAAAGATTTTTCTGCAGGAGCAAGTGTTAATGCTCGTTATGGCACAGAAAACATGGGAGTTCAAATAGGAGCAAATGCTAATTATGCAACTCATAATTCTAAAGAAGAAAGTACACGTCAGGCAGTTACAAACTCAAAAGACATTACAGAACGTGCCTTAGATAGAATAGTATCTAAAGTTAAAGAAGAACGTATAGAAAAAATCGTTGAGGAGTTTGAAGAAAACAACTCACATGGTTTTGATAACCGTAAAGGTGATAAACACGTGGTGGGCGTATTCCGTTGGGTAGATAAAATATTCAAAAACCAAATTATTAATTACGGTAAACGT
>CAJQOA010000017.1 GCA_905479815.1 uncultured Psychroserpens sp. | reverse complement strand
CAACAGTTGGATATGCTCTGGGATAAGTGATTGTACTTCTTTAAGTTTGTTTAGGTTATTTGTGGCGAAGACGAGTTTCATAGCAATAATTTTGATCAAAAATAGTTTATCTTTATTTTTTAAACTATCAATTTCTAAAATTAAATTCAAACCCAAAACTATGAAGAAACTAAGCCTTATTGTATTGTTAGCTCTACTAACTGTGTCTTGTGCAGATTTAAAATATGCTGAAGATATCGTAGGTGAATGGGAATGTGTAAGCTGGATAGATGTGGCTTCTTCAAAAGATAAGTGTGCGAGTAATGCTTCTTTTAGTTTTAATAAAGATAAAACCTATACGTCTAAAGTAAGTGCTCAAGAAACAACAGGGACCTACAAGATTGCAGATGGCATTTTGTATTCTAAACCAGAAGGTAAATTAGAAATAGCGGTAGAGATTAATACACTTACAGCAGATACGTTATCATTTACAATGAGCCGCTCTGGTAATCCAGAAATTTTGACGTTAGTAAAAAATGATGATGATATTTTTCGAATAAAAATTATCAATACTTTATGATTTTTATAGAAATAATATGTGTGAATTTTCGTAAATTAGAGTAATGAAATTAACCTAAAAACCAGAACGAATATGACCGTAAATTTTGAATATGTAGGTGTTGATGTCAGTGACAGCCTAAATGCGTTTTCCGAAGAAAAATTAGATAAATTGTTTAATAGATATGAATTTTTAATTAGCGCAACTGTGAGATTTAAAAATGACAGTAATAGTCATGATAAAGGTGATATTTGCGATATAGAATTAAGTTTGCCTGGACCTCGAATTTTTGCAACCTCTAATGAGGCTCAATATGAAGTTGCGGTAAGAGAAACTATTAAGGACCTAGAGCGACAGCTTAAAAAACGAAAAGAAGTTTATAAAACGCATTAACATTGTACAAGTTGGTTATACTTTTAAATAGGTGCTATGTTATCTATGATGATAAGGCTCATTCTTTAAAATAGTAAAGCCTCTATATAATTGCTCAATTACAAATAAGCGAATCATTTGATGGGAAAATGTCATTTTTGATAATGATAGTTTCCCATTTGCTTTTTGGTAGACATCTGGTGAGAATCCGTAAGGTCCTCCAATAACGAACACAAGTCGTTTAATACCAGAATTCATGTGTTTTTGTAGATAGTTTGAAAACCCTACAGAATCAAATTGTTTTCCGTTTTCATCCAATAAGATAAGAACATCAGTAGCATTGAGTTTACTTAAAATAAGTTCACCTTCTTTTTGCTTTTGTTGATCTTCCCTTAGATTTTTGACTTTTTTTAAATCTGGAATAATCTCAAATTCAAATTTGATATAAAAACCTAAACGCTTTTGATAATCATCAATAAGCGCTTGTAAATCTTTATTGTCTGTTTTGCCTATGGCTAGGAGTTTGATTGTCATGTGTCAAAGTTATAATTTTTCAGGATTTATAATTTGAAATTTGAAATTTGATTTTTTTAAGTTGCAATTGCTATTTTTACATTAAATATTTTAAACATGATCTCACAAGAACAATTCAATAAAGAAATAGAACTCATTATAACAAATGCCATAAGAGAAGACGTTGGTGATGGTGATCATAGCTCTTTAGCTTGTATTCCTGCTAGTGCTCAAGGCAAAGGGAAGCTTTTGGTAAAAGATGAAGGTATTATAGCTGGTGTAGAGTTTGCAAAGCAAGTATTTGCTTACGTGGATAAAGACATGAAAGTAGAAACGCTTATTGAAGATGGAAGTCCTGTGAAATATGGAGACATCGTTTTTTATGTTGAAGGTGCGTCACAATCTATTTTAAAAGCAGAACGTTTGGTGCTTAATGCCATGCAACGTATGAGTGCTATTGCAACTAAAACAAAGCAATTTGTTGATTTACTAGAGGGTACAGGGACTAAAATTTTAGACACACGTAAAACAACGCCTGGAATTAGAGCCTTAGAAAAATGGGCAGTGAAAATTGGAGGAGGAGAGAACCATAGATTTGCGTTGTATGATATGATTATGCTAAAAGATAATCATATTGATTTTGCTGGCGGACTTACAAAAGCAATCAACAAAACAAAACAATATTTAAAAGATACCAATCGTGATTTAAAGATTATTGTTGAGGCTAGAAACCTTGATGAAATAAAAGAGATTTTAGAGACTGAAGGCGTCTATCGTATTCTAATAGATAATTTTAATTATGAAGATACGAGAACTGCAGTTCAATTAATAGGTGATCAATGTTTGACAGAATCTTCAGGAGGAATCAACGAAAAAACAGTTAGAAACTATGCAGAGTGTGGTGTAGATTTTATTTCGTCTGGAGCTTTAACGCATTCTGTTTATAATATGGATTTGAGCCTTAAAGCTGTTTAATGTCAAAATCATTAAAAGACATATTAAGTAAAATTCCAATAGTTAATCTCTTGGTAGATGTACTAAGGAAAATAAAACTACCATGGCTCGTAGGTTTATCATTGTACGATTTATTAGAGTTATATGCAATAGGTATTTTTAAAGGCGCATTAACATCAAGAGCAAGTGCCATAGCATTTAGTTTTTTTACTGCGATATTTCCTTTTTTGTTATTCGTTTTGATATTGATGCCATATATACCAATTGATGGATTTCAAAATCAGTTTCAGGCTTTTTTAATTTCGGTGTTACCACCACAAACATCAGATTTTTTCTTTTCTAACATTTTTGAGAATATAGAAAACACAGAGCGTGGCGGTTTGTTGTCGTCTGTTTTTGTGATCTCTATTTTGTTAATGGCTAATGGTGTCAATTCAGTATTCTCTGGGTTTGAAAACTCATATCATCAAGAACATACTAGAAACATATTCAAACAATACTTATATGCTTTAGGCGTAGCGCTTATTCTAGCCTTATTAGTGATTTTAACGGTTGCTTTCTTTGGTTATTTTCAATTATATGTGATTCTACCTTTATACGAACAATTTGAAAACTTAGATTATGCAGCTCAAGGAAGTGACCTATTTTGGGTGGTGTTTGCTAAATACCTATTTTTTGTTTTTATGGTATACATCACAACTGCAACTTTATATTACTACGGAACAAAATCTGGTAAAAAATCAAAGTTCTTTTCTATAGGCGCTTTATTTACCACGTTACTCATAATATTGACGTCGTATTTCTTCGGAATTTACATCGAAAACTTCTCTCAATACAATAAGCTTTATGGCTCTATTGGTGCTTTATTAATTTTGCTATTGTACTTATGGCTTAATGCTAATATTTTATTGTTAGGTTATGAACTAAATGCAACAATTAGGCGTTTAAAAAGAAATGATGCCGATGAATAAATTTCTAATAGTTATAGCGCTTTTACTTTCTCAAAGCATATGCTCTCAGACGATCTTCGGAAAATGGAAAACCGTAGATGATGAAACAGGTGAAGAAAAATCTATCGTAGAAATCTACCAAGAGAACGGAAAGGTCTACGGGAAAATTATTGAAATATTTGATGCGACTAAACGAGATTTACCTTGTAAATTCTGTCCTGGAGAAGACTTTAACAAGCCTGTTTTAGGATTAAAGATTATTAAAGACATGGAGAAGTCTGGTGACGTTTATAAAAAAGGAACTGTTACAAACCCTGAAAATGGTAAAGTTTACGACTGTAGATTAAAACTTGATGACGATAACCCAAATAGACTCCAATTACGAGGTTATATTGCTTTTTTCTACCGTACGCAATATTGGATTAGAACAGGCTTGTAGCGTTCTAAAGATCCTTTAAACGAGATTGTTATAGCATTAAGAGGCGGCAATTTATTTATAAGCTCCTTTAGATGTATTAACAAATAAGATATCATTAAATTTGAAAACATTTTGTCAACTTTGCAACGTCTCATAAAACCATTACGTTAAACTGAACTATTTTATAAACGTCATATTACCAATTCCATTAGAGAAAAGCTTCACTTATGCCATAACAAAGGCCGAAGCAGGGTTTTTACAGCCAGGAATTCGTGTGTCTGTTCCCTTCGGAAAGTCTAAGATTTACACTGCTTTGGTGATAGAAATTCATACTAATGCACCTCAAGTTTATGAAGCGAAAGACATTCATCAAATTTTAGACGAAACACCAATCGTAACCAGGCAACAATTACAACATTGGAATTGGATGTCTAAGTATTACATGTGTACACTTGGAGATGTGATGAGAGCTGCTTTGCCTGGACCTTTCATTTTAGAGAGTGAAACAGTGGTTAGTAAAAATGAAAGTGTAGTCATTAATGATGAAGATCTTAAAGATGATGAGTTTATAATTTATGAAGCGTTACATCATCAATCCTCTTTGAAAATTCAGGATATGATGTCTATTTTGGATAAGAAAAATGTGTTACCAGTAATTAAAAGATTATTGGAAAAAAATGCTATTTCTGTAGAAGAAGAAATCTACGAAAAATACAAGCCCAAATTAGTTAGATATGTCAAAATAGCACCAAAATTTTCTTCAGAAAATGGCCTTAAAAATTTAATGGAAGAACTAAGCAGAGCACCAAAACAACGCAACGTTATAATGACCTTGTTTTCTGTTTCTGCACAAACAAAAAAACCTGTAAAGGTTTCAGATTTATCTCAAGAAAGTGAGGCGTCTACTTCAATTATTAAAACCTTAATTGATAAAGGGGTTCTCGAAGAATATCATATTCAAATGGATCGTGTTCAATACGATGGAGAGGATAATGAAGATTTAAAAAGACTAAATAAACACCAAGAAAAAGCTTTAGGTGAAATATATAATACATTTGAAAATCAAAACATTACGTTGCTTCATGGCGTAACGTCTTCTGGTAAAACAGAAATTTATGTGAAGCTTATAGAAGAGCAATTAAAAGCTAAAAAACAAGTATTGTACTTGCTTCCAGAAATTGCATTGACGACTCAATTGGTGGAGCGTTTGCAAAATTATTTCGGAGAACAAGTTGCCGTATTTCACAGTAAATATTCGGCTCATGAACGTGTTGAGGTTTGGAATAATGTATTAAACAATTTGCCTAAAGCGCAAGTTGTTTTAGGAGCGCGTTCTTCGGTATTGTTGCCCTTTAAAAATCTCGGATTAATTATCGTTGATGAAGAGCATGAATCATCATATAAACAGTTTGATCCAGCACCAAGATATCATGCTCGAGATACAGCTATTGTATTGGCAAGTATCTTTAAAAGTAAAACCCTTTTAGGATCTGCAACACCAAGTCTAGAAAGTTACTATAACGCACAGCAAGGCAAATATGGTTTGGTAGAATTAAACCATCGCTATAATAATGTGTTGATGCCAGATATTGAATTAGTAGATATCAAAGACAAACAAAAACGAAAACGCATGCAAGGTCATTTTAGTGACCGATTGATAGAAGAAATCAAAGAAACATTAGAACAAGGTTTTCAAATTATCTTGTTTCAAAACAGAAGAGGTTTTTCGCCAATTATAGAATGTAATTCTTGTGGTCATGCACCACAATGCCCAAATTGTGATGTGAGTTTGACGTTTCATCAATATAGAAACCAACTGCGTTGCCATTATTGTGGTTATAACTCAGTCATGCCAAAAACGTGTGATGCTTGTGGTGGTGTAGAACTCGATAGCAAAGGTTTTGGGACTGAGCAAGTAGAGCAGGAGGCTAAGTTATTGTTTCCAGATCATAAAGTGGGTCGTATGGATCTAGATACTACAAGAGGTAAATATGGTTACGAAAAAATTATTACTGCTTTAGAACAAGGAGAAATTGATATTTTGGTTGGTACGCAAATGCTCACCAAAGGCTTAGATTTTAGAAATGTGAAGCTCGTTGGGATTATGAATGCTGATAATATGCTCAATTTTCCAGATTTTAGAGCACATGAACGTAGTTATCAACTAATGGCTCAAGTGTCTGGTAGGGCAGGACGTACTAAAGAACGTGGTAAAGTGTTGATCCAAACGTATAACCCATACCATAAAATATTGCAGCAAGTCTCTACAAATAGTTACTTTGAAATGTTTGAGGAGCAACTTGGAGAGCGACATGCATTTAAGTATCCACCAGTGTTTAGGATGATAAAAATTACGCTAAAGCATAAGGATTATCAAAAAGTAGATGTTGGAGCTGATTGGTATGCAAGATCCTTACGAACCGTTTTTGGAAAACATGTGCTAGGGCCTGAGTTTCCACCTGTGGCACGAATTAGAAATCAATACTTAAAACATATTTTGGTTAAAATCCCGCAGAAACAATCGTTAGGAAAAACCAAGGAAGCCATTCTGAAAATTAATGCTAGTTTTTTGAGTGTCAAGGATTTTAGGCCTATTCGTGTGATTTTGAACGTGGATAATTATTAAATACATGCTAGAGTTGTTCGCCACAGCTTATTTCCGAAGTTATAAAACAACAAAAATCCCACTGGGTGGTGGGATTTAAAGTCAAATGTTAGTTAATTAGTTATTAGGGCAAACAAGATTGAAATGTAATTTTATTCCATTCTTAAATATTGTTTAACGCATCAACAAGTTGGGTTTTCTTATTTCTACTCAATGGTATCTCATAAGCGCCAACTTCTACGTTTTTACTATTAAATCTATCGACCTTATCAAGGTTTACGATGTATGATTTATGAATTCTTAAAAATTTACCTTCTGGTAATTCTTGCTCAAAAGCTTTCATAGTAGATAAAACAACAAGACTGTTTTCTTCGGTCACTAATTTTACGTAATCACCAAGAGCTTCAATCCATTTAATATCTTTTATGTACACTTTTCGTTTTTTCAAGTTACTTTTAACGAAGATATGTTCGCCATCAGTTTCATTGAAATCTAGCTTTAATTTATGTTGCTCAAGAGCTTTTTCTACAGACGTATTAAAACGTTCCCTAGTTATAGGTTTTTGTAGATAGTCGGTTGCATCATAGTTAAAAGCTTTAAATGCGTATTCAGTTTTACCTGTAACGAAAATAATTTGGGGTTTGTTGTTGAGTACGTCGAGCAGTTCGAAACCGTTAAGTACAGGCATTTCAATATCTAAGAAGATTAAATCTACTTTATGAGTATTGAGCCCGTTCTTGGTCTCTAGTGCGCTACTGTATTCTGCTATAAGGTTAAGTGAGCTATGATTCTCAATTAACTTTACAATGGATAACCGTTGAATCGCAGAATCATCAACTACTACACAGTTTAAAGTCATAACATTATTATATTTTAGGTTAAGATATCGACAATAGTACAAAAAATTCGGTTAAAAACCAAAAAACATCGGTAAAGTGTTGATTTTAACATTTCTTTAAGACTTTGATTTCATCTAAAACTTTATATACAAAAACGTTGCCAGAATTAGAAATAATGATTATTTTTGCACTCATTTTTAACACAAATTAAATAGATTTTTATGAATCATTATGAAACTGTTTTCATCTTAAATCCCGTTTTATCTGATGACCAGATAAAGGAGACAGTAAAGAAGTACGAAGAATTTCTTACGTCTAGAGGAGCAAAGATGGTATCGAAAGAAGATTGGGGCTTGAAAAAATTAGCTTACCCAATTCAAAACAAAAAAAGTGGATTTTACCACTTATTTGAGTACACTGTTGATGGAGAACACATCAATCCATTAGAAGTAGAGTTTAGACGTGATGAGCGTTTTATGCGTTACTTAACAGTAGCATTAGACAAGCATGCAATTGCTTGGGCAGAAAGAAGAAGAACTAGAGATAAACAAAAAGCGTAATTATGTCTTCAATAGAACAACAAGCAAAAGGAAAAAAAGATGGAGAGATCAGATATCTTACTCCATTAAATATAGACACGAGCAAAACGAAGAAATATTGTCGTTTTAAGAAATCTGGAATCAAGTATGTTGATTACAAAGATGCAGATTGGTTACTAGGTTTTGTAAACGAGCAAGGTAAAATTTTACCAAGACGTTTAACTGGAACATCTTTAAAGTATCAAAGAAAAGTATCTGTAGCAGTAAAAAGAGCGCGTCATTTAGCGTTAATGCCTTACGTAGCAGATTTATTAAAATAAAATACCAATAACTATGGAACTTATATTAAAACAAGACGTTGATAATTTAGGATTTAAAGACGATATTGTATCTGTTAAGAACGGTTATGGTAGAAACTTTTTGATTCCTAATGGACATGCTGTAATGGCAACGTCATCTGCTAAGAAAGTATTAGCAGAAACATTAAAGCAAAGAGCTTATAAAGAAAAATCAATTATTGAAGCAGCTCAAAAAACTGCAGATGCCATCAAAGAATTAGAAATTAAGATTTCTTCTAAAGTTGGAACTGGAGACAAATTATTTGGATCTGTTAATAACATTGATATAGCTAACGAATTACTAAAAGCTGGACACGATATAGACAAGAAGTTTATTACTGTTGCTGGTGGATCTGTAAAACGTTTAGGTAAATATGAAGCTGTTGTTCGTTTACACAGAGCAGTATCAGTTGATTTACCATTTGAAGTTACAGCACAAGCTTAATTTTCAAATACATCATATTTAAAGCCTCAACTGTTTAGTTGAGGCTTTTTTATAAATACATTATTAATGATTTCTCTTTAGCTTATGCTTGGCATAATAAGAGTGTTGAGAAATTATGAAGCGGAACATGAACCCAATTGTGGTAATCATTTGTTCATTAGAATAATAAAAAAATCAAATGAAGTATTCTAGACTTACAAAAGAACAGTTTGAAGAATTAAACCAAGAATTCATCAACTTTTTAGCAACACAAACTATTACAGTAGACGAGTGGACAGATATCAAAGCTAATACCCCTGAAGTAGCTGAACAAGAATTAGACGTTTTTAGTGATTTAATCTGGCAAGGCGTATTGTCTAAGGTTAACTATTTAGAGCATATCTCACCACAACAAATGCATTTGTTTCATTGTGCTAAAAAGCACATGAGGTTAATAGCGCTTAAAATTAAAAATTCAGAAATAGATATTACGACTACAGAAGGGTATACTTGGTTTAAAAATAACCTCCTATCTGATGATGTAGAACTATTTACTGCGACTAAAGATTATTCTGAAGACAAAGGGCAAGATAAATTTAAGCTCATCCAAGAAGGTGCTTCAATTACTAAGGGCGATTTATATAACTATTTTGAGAATTTGGTAAGTAAGTAATTTACACAATAGGAACATGTAAATCTACAATACACTTTTTCTCAGGATGTGTATTAAAATCATTGTGATAGATTTCAAAAACTGGTTCGTTACGCATTTTGTAGCCATTACTATTCATCCACATAAATAGTTCTGTCCAAACACGCTCAAATTCACCTACATTAATTTCGTGATGCGCAATGATGTGTAATCCTTTATTTATGGTGATTAAAGACATGTCTCCATCCGTTTTTATGGGATTATCAACTAACAAACATGCTCGCATTCTTACTTTATCTGGCGCAGTAATTTTGAAACTGTCATAATATATAGTCGCCATTTTAAAGTCTGGTTGACGAAGTAAACCTTTTGGTCCAGCCCATGTCATCACGTTTTGAAATGTAGACGATAAATTATGGACACCCATGCAAGATGTTCCAATAGTGTGAATCGCGTCTAAAGATGTAACTTCAATATGTGATTGCATGTGTTTTGTGTTTTGATTAGTGTCACAAACATACGCTTCAAAATTGGTTGATGGTTGTCCTGTCTTGCTTTTTACTTGACGTATCTTGCTATATTTCCCATGTCCTTGTCTTCGGAAATCACTCGGACTCACACCATAAAATTTCTTAAAAGCTCTTGTAAATGAAGAATTACTTGTAAACCCATAGCGTGTTGATAATTCTGAAATCGTAACGTCTGTCTTCCGAAGTAAAACAGCAGATGCTTTTTCTATACGCTTTCTAGAGATGTATTGATTGAGTGTCTCGTTTGTGAATGCTTTAAAGATACGATGAAAATGAAAAGGCGAGTAGTGCGCAATTTTTGACACAATTTCTAATGATAAATCACTTTCTAAATGTAGCTCAATATAATGTAGTGCTTTGTTAATGCTTTGTAAGTGGTGCTTGGAAAGGTTATGAATTTTACTCATGCCTCAAAGACTCCACAGGATCCAACTTCGCAGCTTTAATAGCTGGATAAGACCCAGAAACGACAGCAACAAGAAAAGTAATAATAGCAGCCGAACCCATAGCTAACCATGGAATCACAAAGTTAAAATCTACAAGGGCTGCAAATCCTAAACCTAAAAGAATACCTAAAAGAATACCAAGCATTCCTCCAAGTTGTCCAATAATAATCGTTTCAATAAAAAACTGAAATGCAATCGTACCACTTTTTGCGCCTAAAGCTTTCCGTACACCAATTTCTCTGGTTCGTTCTGTGACAGAAACCAGCATCATATTAAATAACGCAATCGTAGAACCAAAAATGGTTATGATACTTATAATCCATGCAGCCATTGATAAAACGCCTGTGATTTCACCAATGCGATTAATCAAATCATCACTGCGCTCTAAACCAAAATTGTTATCCTCAATAGGGCTTAAGCCTCTAATATTTCTAAACATGACGATGGCTTCATCTTGAGCGCCTTCAAGCATGTCTTTTTTATCAGTTTTTATACTTAAACTGTAATTAATGTTTGGATTCGTAAAAATTGTTCTCGCTTTTTGAAGCGGCATTAAGACTCTTAAATCTTGATTATTACCAAACGTAGACCCTTTTTCTTTAAGTACACCAACAACTTTAAATTTAGAACCTCTAATACTAATGGTTTGGTTTATAGGATTCACATCTGCTAACAGTGCTTTTTGAAGATCACTACCAATTACACAAACACTATTGCTATTTAGTACATCAAAATAATTTAGTTCTCTTCCTGATGCCACTTCGAGTCCAGAATTTGAAATAAAATTCTCATTAACACCAAAAACTTGAACTTCAGGATCTGTTTTTTCATTTTCATATTTCACTTCTGCAGATCGAGTACCTAGAAAAGACAATGATGTATTTGTAAATGGGAATTGATAATCTTCTTCAAACGCTTTTACTTGTCTGTAATTAATAACCGGATTTATTTTTTGATCATCTCTAGATCGTCGTTGCGACGTGAAATCATAACGTTGTATATTAAAGGTATTTGCTCCCATTGACGAGAAATCACTAGAAATCGTATTCTCAAGAGCAGAAACAGCACTTAAAATCCCAACTAATGCAGTAATTCCTATGGCAATGATTAAAATGGTGAGTATCGTTCGCAGTAATTGACTTCTAATAGAGTCAAATGCAATACGGATATTTTCTCTTACTAATGAAAACATAATGATTATTAATGTTGGTTGCGTTTTACAATAAGACTACAAAACACCTATAAAGTTACTACTAATACCAAATAAACTTCAAAATAATCGATAAAATTAGTTTCTATTTCCTTTATACTTTATTCTAAAATAGAACCGTAACTAAAGCTATGCTTAGATTTTACAACGCATATAAAGAAAATATAATTCAAATTTTCTATCAGTTATTTTAAAATTCACTTGATATAAAATGAAATAACTTTCTTATGCGACTAAAAATTATAATATTTTTGTGACTTAGAGATGAATTAATAGGTTGTATATTCTTTTTTCTTCGGAAATATGAAAACGACACTAAAAGAAATTTCCACAAATGTGGGAAATGATTATGGCACAAAAACCAAGTATACCAAAAGGGACTAGAGACTTTAGCCCTCAAGAGGTCGCAAAGCGAAATTATATTTTTAATACGATACGATCACAATTTGAAATTTTTGGATTTCAACCTATTGAGACACCAAGTTTTGAAAACTCTGATACCTTGATGGGTAAATATGGAGAAGAAGGTGATCGCTTGATTTTTAAGATTCTGAATAGTGGTGATTATTTGAGTAAAGTGAATGAGGATTTATATAATTCTAAGGATTCTAATAAAATAACATCTAGTATTTCAGAAAAAGCGCTTCGTTACGATTTAACTGTTCCTTTTGCTAGATATGTAGTACAACACCAAAATGACATTGATTTTCCATTTAAGCGTTATCAAATTCAACCGGTTTGGAGAGCAGATCGTCCACAAAAAGGGCGTTTTAGAGAATTTTTTCAATGTGATGCAGATGTTGTAGGAAGTAATTCGTTATGGCAAGAAGTAGAATTTGTACAGTTATACGATGCTGTTTTTTCTGCTTTAAAACTAGAAGGTGTTACCATAAAAATTAATAACCGTAAAATTTTATCTGGGATTGCAGAGGTTATTGGTGCTCAAGATAAACTCATCGATTTTACAGTGGCTTTAGATAAGTTAGATAAAATAGGAGAGGAGAAGGTCAAAGACGAAATGCGAAGTAAGGGCATTTCCGAAGACGGTATTACTAAGCTTCAACCGTTATTTACTTTAAAAGGTGATTTTGGGAATCAGATAGCTGAATTAAAAACGATTCTTAACACTTCCGAAGAAGGAAAAAAAGGAATTGAGGAATTAGAATTTATAAATAAAGGCATTGCTACCTTAGGTTTACAAACCGCAACGTTACAATTAGATGTGACTTTAGCCCGTGGACTCAATTATTACACAGGTGCTATTTTTGAAGTTGCTGCTCCAGAAGGTGTGAAAATGGGATCTATTGGTGGCGGAGGTCGTTATGATGATTTAACTGGAATTTTTGGATTAAAAGATATGAGTGGTGTTGGGATTAGTTTTGGCTTAGACCGTATCGCTTTAGTGCTTGAAGATTTAGGGTTGTTTCCAGAAACGATTACCAATACGGTAAAAGTACTCTTTATCAATTTTGGCGAAGCCGAATCTATGGCGAGTATGAAAGCAATAAAACAATTACGAGAACATGGTGTAAGTGCAGAGTTGTTTCCTGATAAAAAGAAAACAATCAAACAGTTTAACTATGCCAATAAGCGTCAAATTCCTTTTGTGGTTTTATTAGGCGAATCTGAAATGGCTTCTAATACGTTTACATTGAAAAACATGAATACTGGTGATCAACAAGAGGTGACGCTAGAACAGCTTATTGTTGCAGTGACATAAAATTTTAGAAGTATATCATAATAAGAAAGCCTCTCTCCAATTAAGGAAAGAGGCTTTTTTTAAGTTAAGATTATTGTAGATTTGGGATCTATTTTTACTTGACTAGAACTTTCTTAGATAGTAAACCGCTTAAAGTGTCTATCTTAAGAATGTAAGTTCCAGTACTAAGGTTCTTAACTTTATATTCAGAATAGTCCAGTTCTGAAATATTTTCAATTTTTGTTACTTGTTGTCCGATGATGTTAAATAATTCAATAGACTTTACATCAACAAAGTTTGGGTTATATAAGGCTATGCTTTCAGTTTCTAAATTATAGAAAGCATCAATTGTATTTAATTCTGTATCATCAACGCCAAGTGCATCTGCATTAGCATCGCTAAATGTTAATTCAAATCTATCAAGATACTCACCAGCTGGTAAGACAAATTCAAAATCTTCAACTCTAAGGTCATGATATGTGTCATTTTCTAAATCGTGAATGAAAATACCAATACTATCTGGTACGTTTTCTAAATCATCAATAGTGATTGTATTTAGTCCGTCATCTTCAGTTTTGATTCCTAATGGATACACACTTTCTGGTTCTGCTTCATTACTACCTTGAATGGTATATTTCTCATTATCTATTATCCAACACAAATCATCCATTTGATCATCATAGATTTTGGCATCGTAAGCCCAATCATAACCAGTAGTAGTTGCGTCGTCAATTGTTAATAATAGTTGTCTGTGTATTGTATTTATTGAATTGAATCCAATTCTAAATTTCATTCGTTCATCAATAGCATTGTCTTCATCAGCAGTACTTGTGTAATTTTCAGAACCTCTCACAAAAACAGAGTTGTCTGCTCCAGTTACCTTTTCTTTCTTAAAATCACGTTGTCCATTGTTGAAATTAATAGTACCAGTAGTTTCACCTACAACGAAGAAACCTTGACTCACAGGAATATAACTACCTGGAATTTTTGTTGGAGTTCCACCTGTACCTACATCTGGATCATTTGTTCCTAATGAAGGAGCAGGAGCACCACCAGAGAAGTTATACGTAGCATAACCACCTTGGTAATCTTGTAGATTATGATTTCCGCCTCCCCAATGTTCCCAGTAATATAGGGTTCCACTAATTAAAGGATCAGCACCAGCACCTGTAATGTTTGGTCCATTATCTGTAATGAATGTATTCGCACTAATTGCAGAAGGGTATGGGTTACCAACTAGATAATCGTTTCCAGCGTTAAGTGTTAAGTTTATATCTCCATTATTAGGTTTTCCAAGGAAAACATAGTTTTGTTGATCTACTATAGTACCAGATCCAGGTCCTTTCATTGTGAATCCTTCACCTACTAAAAGTGTACCGTTACGTCTTACATGTTGCCATGCAGAATAATCGTCATCTGGTTGATTAGCGAATTTCCAAATCCAAAAATCTGCAATAGAAATCGTTGCACCATCAGATCCATCATATCCTGAGTTAATAAAGTTAATCGGGTTAACGCCATCATACATCACATCTGATACAGATGAATCATTCTATATTGCTGCTGCTGGAAAGAACTCTCCTACTCAACATTTTAGAGGTAACATTGATGAAGTACGTGTTTGGGATGCAGAGTTAACTCTTACTCAATTACGATTTATAATGAATCAAGAAAT
>CAJQOA010000016.1 GCA_905479815.1 uncultured Psychroserpens sp. | reverse complement strand
CCTATAATTCCGAGCGCTTTTAATTTACTAACACTTAATGCTTTCATTCCTAAAGCGCCTCCATATTTATAATGGAAATTAGCATCATTAGGTTTCCCTTCTACTAGTTTTTTATACTGAACGATAGCCTCATCCCATTTTTTCTGATGACCATAGGCATCACCATATAATTCAATAGCTTCAAGATCGCTTGTATTGGTTTTCATGTATTCTGAAAGTAGCTGTTCAGCCTTTTTAAATTCCTTTTTATTAATTAGCCTTTTTGCGTCATTGAGAGATGCTTGACCAAAAGTCAAAACAGGAATCAATAGAAAAAATATAAAATGCTTCATACAATTACTTACACAAAAAAGATACCAAAAGATTTAAAAACTCAGTGTGGTATTGTTTTTGATTTTCAAGTTACAAAGATAAATAGTTTACTATTAAAATTGTTAACTTCACTCAACCAAACTACACAATGACTCATTTATTGTTTTTTTGGTGAAGTTAAGGGCATAAATTCCCTAAAAATTTGAATTATGAAGCCAATTATAAGCGTACTAATGATATTATTATTTGCAAATTTCTCTAATGCTCAAACCGAAGACTATGCCAAGTTATGGCAAGAAGTTGATGAGTTAGATATGCAAGGCTTACCAAAATCTGCTCTGAAGATTGTAGAGTCTATTGAGAAAAAAGCAAAAGCTAGCAACAATACACCACAGGAAGTTAAGACGTTACTTTTCCGAAGTAAATATGCAATCATACTTGAAGAAGAAGCACAATTTAAAATTATTGAAGAGTTTAAAGACGCCATATCAAAAAGTGAAGCTCCAACAAAAAATGTGTTACAAAATATGCTAGCCACTTTGTATTGGCAGTATTTTACACAGAATAGATGGAAGTTTTATAATCGTACTAAAATAAGTACTTCAGGAAGTTCAACGAACAAAGACGTAGATTTTAGAACGTGGGATTTACAAACCTTATTTGAAGAAGTTCATGAAAATTATGAGCAGTCATTACAAAACGGGCTCATACTTCAACAAACGAAGTTAGATGATTTTAAGGCTATTATCATCTCCCAAACCAATTCTAAAATTTATAGACCTACACTTTTTGATTTACTATCTCATCAAGCCTTAAACTTCTATAAAACATCTGAGACTAATATCACCAGACCTGCTTATAAATTTGAAATAGATAATCCAGAACTCATTAGTCAATCTAGTGATTTTGCTGTCATGCGATTAGAATCTAAAGACTCAACATCTTTGCAACTTAATGCATTAAAAATTTACCAAAGTTTAATTAAATTTCATTTACGTGATACGTCTCCACAAGCGCTTGCTAATGTAAACCTAGAACGTTTAACGTTCGTTACGCAACATGCAATTTTTGATCATAAAGAGGAATTATTATTAGAATCCTTAGGTCAAGAAAGCAAAAAATGGAATGCTGCAAACAACAGCGTCGCTGCATTATACGATTATGAAATTGCAAAAGTCTATCAAGCACAAGGGAACAGCTATCAACCGAAAACGAATGAAACACATCGCTGGAAACTTAAAGAAGCTATTGAACTTTGTAATGCTGTAACCTCAAAATACCCAAAAAGTCAAGGTGCTGAGAAATGCAACATTTTAAAATCTCAAATATTGGCGCAAACGCTTCAAATTTTCACTGAAGATATTCTACCGATAGACGAAAATGCCCTATCATTAATTACATATAAAAATCTGGACGACATTAATTTCAAAATTGGTACTGTTACAGATAGTCAGCTAATAACACTTCGCACCTACAATCAAACCGAAGCTAAGCTGAAGATTTTAAACAACATGAAAGCGATACAAAGCTGGACGTCAAATTTAAAAGACGACAACGATTACCAACAACATCGTACAGAAATTACAATCCCTAAGTTAGAAAATGGTCGCTATATCATCTACGGTCAAGTACAAAACGGTAACAAAACGTATGCGTTTAAAGACATTCAAGTAACAAATCTAGCCTATCTCCAAAAAGAAAACAAAGGTGATGTTACGTATCAAATTATTAATAGAACAAACGGTAAACCGGTTGTGAACGCAAATGTCACTTTAGATTTTATCAAAAATTATGATGGCAGTTATAAAACAGATAAATTCATAACTGACAGTAAAGGAGAATTTGTTGTAGTTAAAGCAAGTTACAACCGTTCTAGAATCAAGCTTAAAATTAAATCAAATGATGACACTGTTGTATTTGAAAACCTAAATCTTAACCGTTATTATAACTACGGAAACAATACATCAAACAAAACGCTATATAAAGGGTTTCTTTTTACAGACAGAAGTATATACAGACCAGGACAACCGCTTTATTTTAAAGGGATTGCCATGAGCACAAAACAAGATAAAACTGAAGTCTTAGCGAATAAAACTGTTGATGTTTCACTTTACAACACTAATGGAGAAGAGGTGAAATCTTTAAAATTAGTCACTAATGAATTTGGCTCAGTTTCTGGAGAATTTATCATACCAAATAATGGTTTAACAGGTAATTTCTCAATTAGGCTTAAAGGCGGAAATTACTTAAATGCCTATCAATCTATTTCGGTAGAAGAATATAAACGTCCAAAGTTTGAAGCAAAATTCACACCTGTCACAAAGACCTATAAAGTTAATGATACAGTAACTGTAAAAGGTAATGCGCTTGCGTATGCAGGAAGCAACATTACAGATGCAAAAGTGGTATATCGTGTACACCGAAAAGTGCAATATCCAAGATGGTACTATTGGTACAGACCTTATTTTAATATTGAGCCTCAAGAAATCACTCATGGCGAAACGACTACAAATGCAGATGGTACATTTGAAATAGACTTTAAAGCGATACCAGATACAAGTCAAGATAAATCTGGTCTACCTACATTTAACTATGAAATCACTGCAGATATTACAGATATTAATGGAGAAACGCGAAGTGCAACCACTAATATAAACGTTGGTTATCATGCATTAACTGCTCAAATTAACATAGCGAGTCAATTAGACAAACAAGATAGTAAGCAAGTATTATCTATTGATACTAGAAATCTAAATGGTGAGTTTGTTCCTGCAAAAGGACTTATAAAAATCTATAAACTTAAAGCACCAAATTCTGTTTTAAGACCAAGACCTTGGGCAGCGCCAGATTACCAAGAGTTCACTAAAGAAGCTTTTAAAGCCTTATTCCCAAATGAAGCCTACACTAATGAACATGACCCAAAAAACTGGGACAAAGGAGAGCTCGTCTATTCTGAAGATTTTAATACTGAAACGTCTAAAGAACTCAAATTAGGCAAAATCAAACGCTGGAAATCTGGAGCTTACATCGTCATCTTAGAAAGCAAAGATCGTTTTGGTCAAGACGTCAAAGATGAAGCACAAACTATGGTCTTTAGTGACGATGACAAGACCTTAGCAGATAATCAGCTTTTTAATATTACTACGAACAAAAGCTCTTATAACACAAATGATACTGTAGCGCTTGTAATTGGTTCTTCTGCGGAAGGGTTATTTGTTACTATAGAAATTGAAAAAGATCATAACATCATTAGCAAGCAAGTCGTTGCACTTAACAACAATAAACAAACTATAAACATTCCAGTATCTAAAGAAGACTTGGGTGGTTTTGTTGTGCATTATAGTTACGCGTATAAAAACAGTTTCAAAAACGGGCGACTCCATATCTTAGTGCCTTATCCAAAAACAGATTTAGACATAGAAACACTCACTTTTAGAGATAAATTACAACCAGGAACTGATGAGACTTGGCGTTTCAAGATTAAAGGACCTAAAGGAGACAAAGTCGCTGCAGAGTTATTAGCAAGTATGTATGATGCGTCGTTAGATCAATTTAAAACACATAATTGGTCATTTAACCCAATACAGCAACC
>CAJQOA010000015.1 GCA_905479815.1 uncultured Psychroserpens sp. | reverse complement strand
TTATTAGATATTAGAGTTACAGATGAGGATGGTAACTTAATTTCTATTGGAAGGTTATCAACCATTTCGCTTCCAAAAAAGTAAGTCATATGCTTCAAGAGGATTTCTTTAAAAATATTGAATCACAATACCAATCCCAGCTGCCTTTTGTTGCTTACAGAAAGCCACGTGAAGTGTTAGTGAAAGCAATTTTTCAAGTAGACGAGCAATTGCATACCGTTACTGATTTTACTGAAAACGGATTTGTATTCGCTCCATTTGATGCTACTGAAAAGACGATTCTTTTTCCTTCGGAAAATTGCCAAACTATAATTTCAGAATGTCTCTTTTCTTCTGAAAATACATCAACAAAAAACTTCATATCAACTGGTAGTAATTCTCAAGAAGAACATATAAATCTTGTTCAAAAAGGAATAGAGCATATTAACACTGGAGCGCTAAAAAAAGTAGTATTGTCAAGGGTTGAAAAAATCCCAATTTCCGAAGATAATAGTATTCAATTTTTTAAAAGCTTGTTGCAAAAATATCAAGACGCCTTTGTTTATGTTTGGTACCATCCAAAAATAGGGTTGTGGCTTGGTGCTACTCCAGAGACTTTGCTTAATGTAGAAGGGCAACGTTTTAAAACGATGTCTTTGGCTGGAACCAAAAAATACGATAATACTAAAGACATACCTTGGGGAACTAAGGAAACTGACGAACAGCAAATAGTGACAGATTATATCGTTAATAATCTTCAAGATGTTGTAGATGATATTAAAGCAACAGATACTAAGACGGTAAAAGCAGGAGAGTTATTGCACTTGCAATCTAAAATTTCGGGTGTATTAAAATCTGGACAGTTAAAACCGGTTATAGATAGTTTGCATCCAACACCTGCCATATGTGGTTTGCCCAAAGCAGAAGCTAAAAATTTCATCTTAAATAATGAAAACTATAATCGAGAATTCTACACAGGATTTCTTGGAGAGTTGAATTTTAAAACGTCTAAATCGCGAAATACTAATAGACGAAACGTAGAGAATAATGCCTATTCAACGGTTAAGAATACAAGCGAATTGTTTGTGAACTTAAGATGTATGCAAATTAAAAAAGAGCAAGCACATATTTACGTTGGAGGTGGCATCACAAAAGATTCTAATCCAAAACTAGAGTGGGAGGAAACGGTTAGTAAAACGCAGACGATGCTTTCTGTATTATTGTAACTAATCCCCATATTTATCAATAAACGCTTTATAAAAATTAACAATAGGTATAATTGCATCTGGCCAATCATTGAATTGTAAAGAGTATTCAAAGGTCAATTGATATTTACCATCAGTGTTCAGTCCAATTACCGTAGGTTCGAAAACATCCATTTTAGCTGTTTCTCGCAATCCCGTAACACTTTCATTAGTTCTTATGAATGATTTAATATCATTACTCGCAGTCTGAATTTTAAATCTATCTTTCTTTCTCAAGAAAAGATTTGAAAAATGACTTATTGTGGTTAATTTAAATTCAAGGGGACTTTCCCTAGGCAAAATTGTAGATTGAATATACCCATAAAAATGAGTTCCAGTAGCGTTTTTTATATGGATCGTTTTTCATTTATAGATAAGATCTAGTAAAAAGACACAATCAGGGCTTGTTGCACCTCCACCAACACCTACTGTGCTTTCAGAAATACGTAATGTTGCTCCTAATTGTTTGGCTATATCCTCAAATTCTTCTACTAAAGTTGCCATTATTTTAGATGATTAATTTAGCTCTTTCAACAACTCAATAACAGCAGCTTCAATTTGCTCATCTTTTCCATTGGTAACGTTATCAAAACCATTTTTAACTAAGATATCTGGTTGCAGTTCTTTGTTTTCTAAAACGTCACCTTTTATATCAGTCACTTGCATGTTTGGAATACCAAAGACAATACCATTTTGTATACGTTCCCACCAAACAAAACTACAGGTTCCAGGAACAGGCATGCCAACTAGTTTTCCTATTTCTAAATCTTTATAGCCAGCAGGTGTACAATGCGCATCAGAGTAATTAGATTCTCCAACAAGCATAATACTTGGCTTTGTCCAACGACGTTGAGATTCTGTACCAATTATTCTGCCACCATTTTTAAATTCCATGTACTTTTTACCGCTCAAAAATGTTGTGATATCATCCACTAAATCACCACCACCATTAAAACGAGTATCGACTACTAAAGCTTTTTTATTAACTTCTTCACCCATCACTTCTTCTAAAAACTCCCTAAAACTACGATCACTCATACTACGAATATGCATATAGCCTATTTGATTATTAGAGAATTTATGTACCATCTCTCTATTTTTCTTAATCCATCGTTGGTATCGTAATTCGTTTTCTGCACCTATTGAAATTGGCTTCACACGTTCTTTCCATCTGTTTTTTGTTGATGGGTCATAGTATGAAATCGTTATGGCATCTCCACTTTTTCTATTTAAAAGCGCGTAATAGTTAATGTCTTTAGTTATTGTTTCACCATTAATAGCTTCGATAATAACTCCTGCTTTAACTTTTTTGTCACCATTTATTAAAGGGCTACCTTCTATAAGCTCTGAGATTTTGAGTCCATTACCATCATAACTATCTTCTATAAAAATTCCAAGCGAGCTTGTTTGGTCGCCTTTACTATTTCGTTCTCTAAAACGAGCTCCAGTATGAGATGCATTCAATTCTCCTAAGAGTTCTCCTAGAATGTCTTTAAAATCATAGTCGTTATTAACGTTAGGCACGAATTTTTTATAGTTAGCAGTTAATTCCTTCCAAGGAGCTCCATGAAGATTAGGATCTAAAAACTTTTTCTTTACCTGACGAGATACATGATCTATAAGGTATGAACGTTCTGCAGATAAATTAAAAGACATTTCATCTTTAATACCAACACCTTTTTTCTTACCAGAACCAACATCTACTTTAGAAATTCGTCCAGCACTCAAAATAAAAACATCCTTAGCATCTTTACCAAAAACCATACTACCTCCACGACCATACTTACCTAAAGATTTGATTTCTCGGGTACGTAAATCAAGTTTCCATAAATCGGCTTTATTGTCAACACGACCTAGGTATAATAAGGATTTACCGTCTTTAGTGACGAGCATATCTGATAAGTTTGTTGAGAATAATGACAACTTAGTTTTGCGTTTATTTAAGCTCTCAAACTCAATCTCTATAGGTTTTAGCTCTTTCTTTTTATCTTTTTTATCATCATCTTTCTTGTCTTTATCTTTTTTAGAATCCTTATCATCGTCTTCTTTTTTATCCTCGTCTTTATCTTCTGAAACAAATGCAAATTCATCTTTGCTTAATTTGAATCTATCGAAAGATTTTTGAGTTAAAAACACACCATATACGTCTAACTGTGAAGGGCCTGTTTTTGCGACACTATGCATCCCATTCCTATCTGATGCCCAATAGAGCATTGATCCATCCAGTGACCATTTTGGTGTAAAATCATTAAACCCACTTTTTGAAACGTTAATTAAATCACCAGTACCATCTGCTTTTAAAATTCCTATTTCAGAAACCCAGTATTGATCTGGAATAAAAGTGAGCGCTAACCATTTGCCATCAGGACTCCATTCAAATTGTTGATCTCCATCGGCATACGAGAACTGTTTTTCACCATTATGAATTGGTGTGATTTTTTTAGTTTTTAGATTAATAGTTCTCAATTTTGTACGCTCTTCTAGATAAGCAACATCGTCTCCTGATGGTGAGAATTTAGGTTGGAAACTTTCAGATGTATCAACAAGTAGCGTTTCTTCTTTTAATTCAATGGCATTTAAGAAATATTTTTCTTCAGTCTTCGGAAGCGTTTGCGTGTATAAGTTCCAGCTATTATTACGCTCACCAGCATACACAATTGTTCTACCATCTGCACTAATATCGATGCTGCGTTCTTGCTCTGGCGTTTTTGTAAGACGTCGTGTTAAATTACCATCTACAGACGTTACAAAAACGTCACCTCTGTGAATGAAAATCAATTCTTTCCCGTTTGGAGAAGGCACCATATCTGTAACGCTTCCATTAACAAATAATAACTCATTCTCCATCAATGATTGATCACCACTAACATCTACAGTCACTTTTTTTGGCGATTCTCCAATACGTTGCGTGTAGATATTTCCGTTGAAACTATAAGCCAAAAGATCATCATTTGAAACCGAAAGATGTCGTACTGGATGCATTTCGAAATTTGAAACTTGTACAGATTGATTAGGGTTAGAAAACGTAGATTGAAACACATTAAATGTTCCTGACTTTTCAGATAAAAAATAAAAGGTATCTGCAGAACCAAA
>CAJQOA010000014.1 GCA_905479815.1 uncultured Psychroserpens sp. | reverse complement strand
AAATTGTTGTGTAGCGTACTCTAATAATTCATGCTCATAATTAGCGATAGCATCAAAACCTATATCATTCATATAGTCAACTGCAGCTCCAAAAGCAATACCTCCACAAATATTTGGAGTCCCTGCTTCAAACTTATGTGGTAATCCAGCATAGGTTGTTTTCTCAAAAGTAACCTGATCGATCATTTCACCTCCACCTTGATATGGTGGTAATTTGTTAAGCCAATCCTCTTTTCCGTAGAGCAAACCAACACCTGTTGGTCCACACATTTTATGAGCAGATGTTACATAAAAGTCAACATCTAAAGCTTGTAAGTCTGGTTTTATATGTGGACACGATTGAGCACCATCAATAAGAATAGCAGCACCAACTTGATGCGCCATTTCAATCATTTGCTGTATTGGGTTAATTGTTCCTAAAGCATTAGAAATATGATTAACAAACACCAATTTTGTTTTTTCTGAAAGTAACGTCTCATAACTACTCATAATCAATTCCCCTTTTTCATTCATAGGGATTACTTTTAGAATAGCTCCAGTGCGTTCACACAACATTTGCCAAGGCACAATGTTACTGTGATGCTCTAAAGCAGAAACCAAAACCTCATCGCCCTTTTTTAATAAAGATGAAAAACCGTTAGCAACTAAATTTATGCCATGCGTTGTACCAGATGTTAATATGATCTCATAGCTATGCTTAGCATTAAAATGTTTCTGGAGTTTTAATCGAGCGTCTTCATATAAATCTGTTGCTTCTTGACTTAAGGTATGCACGCCTCTATGTATATTAGCGTTATAATTTGAATAATAATCAACAATCACATCAATAACCTGTTGTGGTGTTTGTGAAGTTGCTGCATTATCAAAATAGATTAAGGGTTTCCCATTAACCTCGCGGTTTAGAATTGGAAAATCTTCTCTTATTTTATCGACATTTATCATAGTTACAAAGTTACGAGATGTTTACTTAAAATGATATTCTAAAAACGAAAGTTATATATTTTTTAATATTTTATTAAAATACATTTAAATAAAATGTATATTTGTAAAATGTATAGCAAAGAACTCACAAAAGGAACATTACAGCCAATCATTTTAAAACTTATTGATAGTAGAGACAAAATGTATGGTTACGAAATAACACAAGAGGTTAAAAAATTAACCTCTGGGAAAATTGATATTTCAGAAGGCGCACTATATCCTATTCTTCATAAACTAGAAGCCAAAGGCGTTTTAGATACTGAAAAAGTATATATAGGTAAACGTGTAAGAAAGTATTACAAAGTCACAAAAGAAGGTAAACTAATGGTGGCAGAAGTCACTAAAGAAATAAATGATTTCATGGACACCTTACACCTAATTTTTAATTCTAAAATTCTAAAATCATGATACTAACAGATAAGCATATTACATTTATTGAAGACAACTTAAAGCTCTATGGTGTAAAGTCTAAAGATTTAAGAGAAGACTTACTAGATCACATTTGTACCTATATAGAAACAAATGATTCTCAAGATTTTGATAGTTTATACCAAGAAGCACTTCAAAAATTTGGAGGTTATAATAGTTTTCAAAACCTTCAATTAGAGACTAATTTGCAAAAATTTGCACATCAAGCTATTCGACTAAAACGCACACTTCACCTAGTGTCAACAATTGCAGTTTTATTGTTTTTAACAGGGTTATTATTTAAAATGATGCATTGGCCATTTGCTAATATTCTATTATTTATAGGTTCGGTTATTTTTATAATAATTGTAATTCCAACATTTTTCTATGATCGATACAAATCTTCTATCCACAAATTCTCATAACTCATACACTATGAAAAAATCATTTTATGTTCTCGGTTTTATTACCTTTTTTGTACTTGGCATTGGAGCCATGTTTGAATTCTTAACATGGCCTTACAGAGGTATCATCGTATTTATAGGCTTTTTATTTTTAAACTTTGGCTTAATACCAACTTACTTTTATCAAAAATATAAGCAATGCTAAAATTGAAAGATTATGTCTCAATACTAGTATTCTTTTTAGTTTATAGTGGTCATGCTCAAATTGAGTTACAAACTAAAATAGATACACTTTTAAAAGTATATGACACAAAAGATGCTCCTAGTTTAGCAATTAGGGTTATGAGAGACGAAAACATATTATATTCCAGAGGTTTTGGCATTGCTAATTTAGATTATAATATAAAAAACACCGACTCTACTATTTTTAGTTTAGCCTCAATTAGCAAGCAATTTACTGCAGCTGCTATATGGTCTTTAATTAAAGAATCTAAATTAAGTCTAGAGGATAATGTCACTTCGTTTTTCCCTGATTTTCCCAACTACGGAAAGACAATAAAAATCAAACACCTTTTAAATCATTCTAGTGGAATTAGAAATTACCACACAACAATGTATTTATCTGGTTTTGATTATGATAAAAATTACTATGATAATCGATATGTTTTTGATCTAGCCCAAAGACAAAAAAACCTAAATAATCAACCTGGTGAAAAGATCATTTATTCTAATACAAACTATAACTTATTAGCTTTAATTGTAGAACAGATTTCAAAGCAAAACTTAGATGAGTATCTTAAAGCTAAGATTCTTATTCCTTTGGGAATGAATGATACATTTGTGAGAATTTCTCATGGAAAACCAATAAAAAATAAAGCTGTTGGTTATCAAAAACAAAATGATGGCTACGTGTTTAGTACATCTAATCAGTTAAGCTATGGCGCAGGAAGTATGGGAAGTCATTTAAACGATATGACTATTTGGGCGAGAATGCTTAATGAGAATATTCCTGAGTTTAAAAAGTTAGCTCAGTTTCTTAAAACTACAGAAGTGCTAACAACCGGTCAAAAAGCAAACTATGCTAGAGGGGTTATGGTTGATGACTATAAAGGGTTTGAAACCTTAAGTCATAGCGGTTTTGGTTTTGGAGGACAAACACAACTTATAACCATTCCTGAGGAAAATATTGGTGTTATCATTTTAACTAATTTACAATCTATAAACCCGACTCCTATCTCGTATCAAATTCTAGATTTACTGCTCATTCCTAAGAAAAAAGAAGCAAAAACAATAGACAAAATAGTAGGTTTCAAATCTCAAAAATTGAATCAATTTATTGGAGACTATAAAGAAGTTAATAGTGATATGACAATGCAGATTTCTGTAGAAAATGACACCTTAAAAGCTCAAGGGTCTATGGGTAAAGCAAAAATACCATTACTCCAAAAAAACACCAATGAATTTGTAAGACGCAATGCTCAAAATGTAAAATATGATTTCACAAAAACGTCAAAATATGATATGGTAATCTCTTTTGGAGGAACACCTTTTTACTTTAAACATGCAAAACTCATAAACACGAATCCTAGTAATCTAAAAGATTTTTCTGGTGAATATTATTCTGAAGAATTACAAACAGTGTATCATTTTTTTATAGAAAATGACACTCTAAAGCTATCCTATACAAATCATGAAAACATAACATTATACCCAATCCAATTGAATCAATTTGGAAATAGAGATAGAACACTCTATCATTTTGCAACCAATAATGATGATGAAATAACAGGTATGCTATTGTCTTGCGATGGTCAAGTAAGCAACATTGAGTTTATTAAAGATCAAACCCTAGATTAACTCCCAATTTATTAGCAATGATCTTCGTGATACGTTGTTTTACCTCAGGAACTTTAACTGATCCTAATACGTTGTTGCAAAATGCGAACATTAATAAGGCCTTTGCTTCTTTCTCTGGGATCCCTCTAGAACGCATGTAAAACATCGCGCTTTCATCTAATTGACCAATTGTACAACCGTGAGAACACTTTACATCATCTGCGAAAATCTCTAATTGAGGCTTACTATTAATTGTGGCCTTATCACTCAATAAAATATTATTATTAGACTGAAAGGCATTAGTTTTTTGTGCTTCTTTATCTACAACTACTTTACCGTTAAAAACACCTGTAGCTTTATCTGAGAAAATTCCTTTATAATCTTGATGGCTTTCGCAGTTTGGTTCAATGTGATGCACTAGCGTATTATGGTCTACATGTTGTTTGTCTCCAATAATAGTAACTCCATTTAAAGTAGAGTCCATATGCTCACCATTTTGATAGAAATTAAGATTATTACGTGTTAATTTCCCTCCAAAAGTAAAGGTATGCATTGATACATGACTCTCGCGTTTTTGATTGATACATGTGTTATCAATTAATGACGCATTTTCTTTATCATTTTGAATTTTATAGTAGTCAACAATAGCTCTTTTATTAGCAAATATCTCAGTAACACTGTTAGTTAAAACAGGGTTTTCTGTTAAACTTTGATGACGTTCTATAATTTGAACATGAGAGTTTTCGTCTACAACAATTAAGTTACGTGGTTGTAGCATTACTGCTGATTCATTCCCTGTAGAGAAATGTATTATCTGAATTGGTTTTTCTACCAATTTATTCTTTGGAATATGGATATAAGCACCTTCTCGAGAAAAGGCTGTATTTAGAGATGATAAACCATCTTTTGAAGCTACTTTATTGAAATAGTTTTCAATAATAAGTTGATATTTCGGTTTTGTTAGAGCAGATGACATTAAACAAACATCAATCCCATCATGAGTTGTTTGTGACAAATGAGATGAATACTTTCCATCTATAAAAATAATTTTATAGCTATCAATATCATGAATAAAGTATTTTTTCACATCACTATATTCTATCGCTTTTTCTTGCTTTGGAAAAACACTATAATCATGTTTTAACACACTGTTTAGTGATGTATATTTCCATGCTTCGTCACGCTTAGAAGGAAACCCTTTATCTTCAAAAATCTTTATCGCTTCATTACGTAAATCATGCACAGGAGAATCGACATCTACTGTGTTTTCAAATGCCATGAATGACGATACTAATTTATCTTTTAATTCCATTTTTTTTCAGTCTTCAATCTTTAGTCTTAAGTATTAGCTCGTTTATAAAAACTACTTACTTGCCAACTTATTTTAAGCTTCAACTTCTTCTTTAATCCAATCGTAACCTTTTTCTTCAAGCTGATGTGCTAATTCTTTTCCGCCAGATTTTACAATTTTTCCATTGTATAATACATGAACGAAATCTGGAACGATATAATCTAATAATCTT
>CAJQOA010000013.1 GCA_905479815.1 uncultured Psychroserpens sp. | reverse complement strand
ATACGTTTAAAATCAAAAATCTGACAACGTGATAAAATGGTTGGTATGATTTTGTGTTTTTCTGTAGTCGCTAATATAAAAATGCAATGTTTTGGTGGTTCTTCTAAGGTTTTAAGAAACGCATTAAAAGCGGCTTGTGATAACATGTGCACCTCATCAATGATATACACTTTGTATTTACCAACTTGTGGCGGAATACGAACTTGGTCTGTTAAACTTCTAATATCATCAACAGAGTTATTTGATGCGGCATCCAGCTCAAAAATATTGAAAGCAAAATCTTCATCTCCAATTTCCTTACCATCACTATTAATCATTTTTGCCAAAATACGAGCACATGTTGTTTTACCAACACCTCTAGGACCAGTGAACAAAAGGGCTTGTGCTAAATGATTGTTTTCAATAGCATTCAATAACGTATTCGTAATAGCTTGCTGCCCAACAACATCCTTGAATGTTTCGGGTCTATATTTGCGAGCTGATACTACGAAGTGTTCCATTAAAAAAACTTTAAAACAAAGTTAAAAAAACAAGCTCAATTTAGAATATAAATTGAGCTTAGTTTATTGGAGTTATTAACAAGAATTAATTAAGAATTTCTTTTAGTCTTGTTAAATCTTTTTTTGTGATTTCGTGAGAAAATATATCTTTAAAAATTGTTCCTGCTACTATTGGTGCTGCACTAACCTTAAAGCCTTTCATTTTTTTCATATCTATAAAACTGAGTAAAGGAAAACCAGTATCAGCAGATTTAATTGAATCTGCATATAGAATAACAGCTGTAGTATTATTTTCAAGGACAGCATTTTCAATATCCTCAAAAGAAACTATTTTGTAATTATATTTATAATACTTTCCAAACTCGCCTTTCAATGTTTCATTAATTGATTTCTCATTAACGTATAAAGTCATGTTTTCTAATTTCTTTATATTGTCTTGTTGCTCCTTTTGCGCTTTTTCTATCATTGCACGAGCTTCTTTCATTTTTGTAACAACTTTTGGTGCATTAACCATCCCAAATATTTGACTTTGCATGTTTTGAATTGAAAAATAATAGTCTGCTAGAGTACATGATTTCTCAAAACAAATATCTCCTCCAATAGTTTTAATTTTCTTTCCTTTTTTGTTAAATCCATATAAGACTAAACCATCTTCATTAAAAGTTGTATTGGTTTGTTTAGTGCTAGAGGTTGAAGATGTAGCAGTCATTGTGGTACTAGTAGTGGCTTTTTTTGGATAGTATATTAAAAAAGCAAAATCAGAAGATTTGTCCTTTTTCAAATCTTCGTATTCTTCTTTAGTTATAAAACTATAATTTTCAATTATAGTCAACTCGCTCTCAATAGCAGATTTTATGTATGTATTATAGGTATCATTCTTTTCTTTACCTTCTTTAAGCAATACTACTTTAAGAGGTCTTTGAACGAGTTCTTTAGTATTGTCAAACATTTTTTGAATAGCCTTTTTTTGAGCAAATGCAGTTGAACTTATTAATATGAAAATAAATAAAATTGAATAAAACGCTTTCATAAGTTTATTTGTTATAATCTATTACAATAATCATAACTTTGCAATCAAGTAGATCGCCTTATCGCTGTTTCGATTTATCGAGACGGAGGAAAGTCCGGACACCATAGTGCAATCATAGTGGCTAACAGCCATCCATCGCGAGGTGAGGAAAAGTGCAACAGAAAGTATGTACAGGTCATGCTGTAGTGAAACCAGGTAAACTCTATGTGGTGCAATGTCATGTAAACTAGTGTTTGAGCGTACACGCGCGATGCTAGAGGGTAGGCAGCTAAAGTTTGCTAGTAATAGTAAACGTAGATAAATGATAAGGATGCTGACATGATTTATCATTGTCAGTATACAGGATCCGGCTTATAGATTTACTTACTTATAAAAAAACCCTTTACAACTTGTAAAGGGTTTTGTTTTTAATATAATTTATTGTTTGGGAGATGTTAGCGTAAAACCTTGACTTTTCATAATGTTTAACATGTCATAAAAATAGCGAATGAATACAATTTTACCGCCTTGGATCATAGACACTGTGTGATAAGGAACTACCATTGCTTTTTTTGTTTTTTTATCAGTAATTGTATTTGTTCCCCAAGATAATAGCCATTCTCCTTCGTTCCAATTGCCTTCAACTTTAACGGGTAAGTACAAATCTTGACTAATAGAATGTGTAAATTGAGTTGTACTATTCATAAAATATTCTTTATGCTGTACAACAGTTAAAGAGTCTAAGCCTCCTCCAAGACCATAAATCCTGGCGTTTTCATGAAGTTGAGCATTCATTTTAGCGACATCTCCTTCTTGTAATGCTGTTGTGTAATTTTGTACTAGCTTAACAGCTGTTTCTGCATTTTTAAATTCTAAGGTAACCTTAGGTCCTTCATCTTGAGCATTTACATGCATTGGTAAAAACAATAGTAGTGCAAAAACTACTGACAAGATACTTTTAAAAGTTTTCATAATTAATTGATTTAAGTTAATATGTTGATTGCATTAATAGCCAATAATTAACCATATCAAAAGGGAGTACTGCAAATTGGAGGACAATTTATAGGTGTAAATTTGAGTAAAAACTCAGAGTTGAAGACTTATAAAGTTAAACAAAAAATATTTTTAGGATTAATACTACAAAGATATATAGTAGTGTACATTCTTTTTAAAGAAGATTTACGTAATCATAAAATCAGGTGTATTTACTTGAAAAAGCTAAACATGTTGCCTCCATAGCCTTTGGAGTGGGAGTAGTGGTCTAGATGAGATAAATCTGTGTGTTTAGAATGTTCGACGATTAATAACCCGTCGGTTTCTAATAATGTATTCTGAAATACTAACTGCGGAATTTTCGAAAATTCTTCCGTAGGAAAATCATAAGGAGGATCAGCAAAAATAATAGTATGCTGTTGCTCGGTTCTTTCTAAGAATTTAAACACATCACTTTTAATGGTAGAAATAGTCATTTCAAAACTCTCTGCAGTTTCATTAATAAACTTGATACAACCATAATGACTGTCTACAGCAGTAATTTTTTCTGTTCCTCTAGATGCAAATTCATAACTTATATTACCAGATCCTGAAAACAAATCTAATACTGAAATGTCCTCAAAATAATATTGATTGTTGAGAATATTAAACAAGGACTCCTTGGCCATATCTGTGGTTGGTCTTATCGGCAATTTCTTTGGTGCAGTTATTCTTCGACCTTTATATTTTCCTGATACGATACGCATTAGCTAAAGCTGTTTAATAAGATATAGTTACTATGATTATTGTTTAGTTTACTTTTAAAATCAAAACCATAATTAGGTTTTAAGAATTCTACAAATCTAATATACTTATAAAGGATATTATATTGGGCGTCATTCATTTCGATTTTTCCAGTTAGAACTGTTTTAATGGTTTCTGTATTTAATTTTAATTGTTCTATTGTAAATAACACGTAGTATATAAAATCCTCTTTAGAGGAGTACTCAAATGTATTATAAAAAAGAAGTTGTTTGTTTTCAATACTTATAATTTCAAACGTTGTGTCATTAACATTTATATAAAGGGTAGCTTCTGTGTTCTGAGATGATTGTTGCAAAAGCGTTTCAATCATAACGGTAGACGCATGTTTATAGTCAAAGCTACCAAAGGTTTCAAAAATATAGTTATTGATATTGATAAGAGGCACATAAACATTTGAACTACCAATAGTAACTAACTTGTCAAAGCTTATGTAATCTGTCTTTAAAATTTTGGCATTAAACTTTAAATAATCTGCCATAGTATTCTCATCAAATAAATCATTAGGCACAAGACAAGATAATTCGTTTTGATAAATACAAGTTATAGAATCAAAGGATTGTTGAAGTTCTGAGTTGGATTCTATTGTACTCTTAAGTTCATTTAGTAATTCATAAGGCGTTGCCTTTTTTTCTAAATGTACATGTTTGGTTAGCTCAATAGTATTACTTGAGCGATTTAATACGCAAAAAGAAAGTCCACTCAAACGAATTTGAATGGACATTGCTTTAATACTATTTTGTTTCAATGCTTTAGTTATTATTACTTAAGTTTTTTGGCCAGTTACCTTTGGTATCTGCTTCTTCCATAGAACCTACTTGTAATTTAGGACCTCTAACACCATCTACAGACATGACTTCCTTTTCTTTAGCTACTAGGTTTTTATCTTGATCAAATAAAATAACTTCTTTATCAACAGAAGCGATAAAAACAGGGATACCAGAATCTGCTAAAACACCAGCATTTAAATCTACTTTAGTTCCTGGCTCACCAATACCTTCAGGAAGGTTCATCATTGTTTTGTATCGTGTATCTGCGCCAAATAAAGAATCTTTTACAGAAACGTATCCTAAGGTATCAATTAATATTAATGACTTAGTCATTTCTACACCACCAAATCGTTTTGTTAATTCTTCATCTATAACTGTAGTATCTCTACGCTGAGTAATTGTGAATTGTCCTGTCTCTACGAAACTAACTAGTTTTGCATAATCACTAGTAAATTGTCCTTTTACAGTTTTATGTGCTAATTCAGCATCTCTAATATCTTTCAATTTTACAATAACTTTCTTATAACGTTCATCTTTAAGTTTATTAAATTGAATCTCGCCATAAACTGACATAACAGTTATATAACCTAAAAAGATTATTAAAGCCCATAGTACTATATTAAGTACAGGTTTTAGTTTTTTAGGTACAAATTTATCGATTAGCCAAACGATACCAATTGTTAGTGCAATTAGGCCAACAACTACAAGAATTACTTTTAACATAGTTAGTGTTTTTTTATTTTGTTAAGGAGTTATACAAATCTACAATTTTTTTTTAACCGTTAAAACATTGTAGAATAAAATCAATCAAAGGTGAAAGATATAAAATAACTTTCATATTCTATAACAAAATTTGTTTTGGAAGTGATTAAAACGTTTCGGCATTATACCTTACCTTGCATTTCAATTTGTATATCAAATGTTTAGATGACCGCATCAGATTTTTATAAACTACTTATTCAAAAGTTTCCATTTAAGCCTACTTTAAAGCAAACCATTGCTTTAGAGCAATTATCAAACTTCGTTTTTGATGATTCTTCTAATGCGCTATACCTTTTAAAGGGGTTTGCAGGTACAGGAAAAACTAGTATAACGGGTACACTTGTATCTAATTTATGGCACACTAAAAAAAGTGCTGTTTTGTTGGCTCCAACAGGAAGAGCTGCAAAAGTAATCTCTAATTACTCTAAAAAGGAAGCCTTTACAATTCATAAAAAGATTTATTTTCCGAAGAAAGATAAAGGAGGCGGAGTGAAATTTGTGTTGCAACCCAACAAACATCGCGATACAATATTTATGGTTGATGAAGCATCTATGATTCCAGATGTACCATCAGATTATAAAAATGTTGAAAGCACATCCTTATTAGAAGATTTGATGCGCTATGTGTATTCTGGTCATAACTGTAAATTATTACTCATTGGAGATAAAGCACAGTTGCCTCCAGTGAAATCTGATTTGTCACCAGCCTTGGATCAAAGACTGTTAGAATTAAATTATGACAAAAACGTAACGAGTATTGAACTTGATGAAGTCGTAAGGCAAAATCAAGATTCAGGAATTCTAAGCAATGCGACAAGAATTAGAGACGTTATAGAAAATGATTTTTATGAGTCCTTTACATTTAATCTCAACGGGTTTGATGATATCGTAAGACTTATTGATGGTCATGAAGTGATGGATGCTATTAATGATTCTTATGGTGCAAATGGTCATGAAGACACTGCTATTATTGTAAGAAGTAATAAACGCGCCAATCTTTATAATCAGCAAATAAGAAACCGAATACTATTTAATGAAAACGAACTTACTGTTGGAGACTTTTTAATGGTTGTGAAAAATAATTATTATTGGGTTAAGCCAACAACAGAAGCAGGCTTCATAGCCAATGGTGATATTATTCAAGTTTTAGAGATTTTCTCAATTACAACTTTGTATGATTTTCGCTTCGCGGAAGTAAAAGTTCAAATGGTTGATTATCCCAAAATGCAGCCTTTTGAAACAGTATTGTTATTAGATACGATAGAAGCAGAGACACCATCACTTACCTATGAAGATAGCAATCGTTTATACCAAGAGGTTCAAAAGGATTACGAAGACGAAACATCTAACTATAAAAAATTTCTAAAAATTAAAGGTAATAAGCACTTCAACGCTTTGCAAGTGAAATTTTCTTATGCGATTACGTGTCATAAATCACAAGGTGGACAATGGAATACCATTTTTGTTGAGCAGCCTTATTTGCCAAATGGTATTGATAAAGATTATATGAGGTGGTTGTATACTGCTGCTACTAGAGCTAAAGAAAAATTGTATCTTATTGGTTTCAAAGATGAGTTTTTTGAAGACGATTGATTTGTAATTAAATGAAAAAATAATGACAACAGACACTATCATCAGTATATTTCTAGGTATTGGTTTATCAGCATCAGTTGGTTTTCGAGTATTCGTTCCCTTATTTGCATTAAGCCTAGCAGCTTATTTTGATTTATGGGAGCTTAATGAGTCTTGGCAATGGATTGGAAGTTTAGTTGCAGTGGTTACTTTAGGCGTCGCTACTTTAGTTGAAATATTTGGTTACTATATACCTTATGTAGATAATCTATTAGATTCTATTGCAATTCCACTAGCTACAATTGCAGGAACTGCTGTTATGGTCTCTACAGTTGCAGATTTAAGTCCAGCAATAACTTGGGCTCTAGCAATTATTGCTGGAGGAGGAACAGCTGCTGCAGTGGCTGGAAGTTCTGGTGTTACGCGTTTAGCATCTACAGCAACTACAGGAGGTCTTGGCAATCCTGTAATTTCTACTTTAGAAACAGGGAGTTCTATATTGATAACAATTATAGCTTTCATTCAACCTGTTTTAGCATTTATATTCGTTTTGGTTATTTTATATATCGTTTTTAGATTCTATAAAAAGATTAAGCGAAGTAAGACCTGAATCTACTCGAAAAGTTTTATTTTTGATACTCCACTCAATTTAGTTCACATGAAAATAATTTCAATGATTCCTGCACGTTACAGTGCATCTCGTTTTCCAGCTAAACTTATGCAAGATTTAGAAGGTAAGACTGTGATTTTGAGAACTTATGAGGCTACAATAGCAACACAGTTATTTGATGAAGTATATGTTGTGACCGACAGTAAAATTATTTTTGATGAAATTACCTCAAATGGAGGTAAGGCTATCATGAGTATAAAAGAACATCAATCGGGTAGTGATCGCATTGCAGAGGCAGTAGAGCATTTAGATGTTGATATAGTTGTAAATGTGCAAGGAGATGAACCTTTTACAGAAAGGGAGAGCTTAGAGAAAGTTCTTAAAGCCTTTAAAGATGATCACAAAAAGGACATTGATTTAGCTTCATTAATGGTTGAAATACATGATTGGGACGAAATCAATAATCCTAATACAGTAAAGGTGATCGTTGATCAAAATAATTTTGCTTTGTATTTTTCTCGTAGTCCAATTCCGTTTCCAAGAGATAAAGAAGCTGGAGCTCGCTACTTTAAACACAAAGGTATTTATGCCTTTAGAAAAGAAGCTTTATTAGATTTTTATAAGTTGCCTATGCAGTTTATTGAAGCTACAGAGAAAATTGAATGCATTAGATATTTAGAATACGGTAAGCGAATTAAAATGGTAGAAACTACTATTGAAGGTGTCGAAATTGATACACCTGAAGATTTAGAACGTGCAAAAAAACTTTGGAAATAATTGGATACTAATTATAAAAATATAAAAGTCATCGGTTTTGATGCAGACGACACTTTATGGGTTAATGAGACCTATTTTCGTGAAGCAGAATTAGAGTTTGCTAAATTGATGGCGCCATACGAGACTGCTAATAAGATAGATCAAGAGTTGTTTAAAAAGGAAATTGAAAACTTACCTTTATATGGTTATGGTGTAAAGGGTTTTGTGCTTTCAATGGTTGAAATGGCTGTAGAGATTTCTAATAATTCGGTATCAAATGAAACGATTATTAAAATATTGAATATAGGTAAACAGATGTTGAATGCTCCTGTAGAATTATTAGATGGAGTAGAGGATGTTTTAAAAACCTTATCAAAAAATTATAAATTAATTGTGCTTACAAAAGGAGATTTGTTAGACCAAGAACGAAAGTTAGAAAAGTCAAATTTGATCTCTTATTTTCATCATATTGAAGTCATGAGTGACAAGAAAGATCTTAATTATTCTAAGGTGCTTGATCATTTGGATATAGTGCCTTCAGAATTTTTGATGATTGGAAATTCATTAAAATCAGACATCCTACCATTAGTAAATATTGGAGCAGGAGCCATACATATTCCGTTTCACACCACTTGGTTGCATGAACAAGTAGATGAGCAACATACTAAAAATAAAGCCTTTAAAACGATAACAAGTTTATCAGAATTAAAAATGATGTTAAACTAGTGGAAATTATCGATATAAATACTTGGAAGCGAAAGCAACATTACGATCATTTTAGAACGTTAAAAGATCCTTATTTTGGAGTTGTTTTTCCAGTTGATGTGAGTAAAGCTTATGATTTTGCAAAGGCACATGATGTTTCTTTCTTCGGAAAGTACTTGCATGATTGTATGAAAGCGATAAATGAGATTGATGAATTAAAACTAAGAATACAAGACGATACTGTTGTTAAGTTTGAAACTATTAATGCTTCAGCAACATTAATGCGTTCAGATCAAACATTTGGATTCTCATATATAGAATTTGATAATGAATTAGACCTATTTTTGAGTCATCTCATTTCAGAAAAAAATAGAATTGAAACCACAGGAGCATTATTTCCTTTACGAAATGATTTAGAATGTATTCATTGCTCAGCAATGCCTTGGGTTAATTTTTCTGGTCATAAAGAACCTCTTTCTGGTGCTTTAGATTCTGTGCCAAAGCTTGCTTTTAGTAAAATAATTAAAGAAAATGATGGAAAAATGATGATGAATGTATCCATAAACGTAAACCATGCTTTAGTAGACGGTTACCATGTTGGATTATTTGCCGAAAAATTCCAACATTATTTAAATAAATAAAGATAAATCCAACTATGTTTTTATTTTTGTTAAAGAAGAAGAATAAATGAGTTATAGAAATTATCCAATGGTGTCCAGAGTCGTATTTGGGCGAGGCAGTTTTGATCAACTAGGAGATATAATAGCTCCTAAACGATTAAATGTAAAAGCACCATTTATATTTTTGGTTGATGATGTGTTTAAAGGGAATCCTTTAATAACATCAAGACTATCATTAGCTTATGAAGATCAATTATTATTTATATCTGCTAAGGAAGAACCAAAAACATCACAGGTTGATGAACTGGTAGAGCAAATTATATTAAATCATAAAGACAGACCTTCTGGTATCATTGGTATTGGAGGTGGTACAGTTTTGGATCTTGCCAAAGCTGTAGCAATAATGCTAACTAATGAAGGTGAAGCTAAAAATTATCAAGGTTGGGTTTTAGTTAAAAACCCTGCTATTTATCATGTAGGCGTACCAACAATATCTGGTACTGGAGCTGAAGTTTCTAGAACTACTATTTTAACTGGTCCAGAACGAAAATTGGGTATTAATAGTGATTTCACGCCTTTTGATCAAGTTATATTAGATCCAGAGTTGACAGCAGATGTTCCAAAAGATCAATGGTTTTATACTGGTATGGATTGTTTTGTACACTGTATTGAATCTCTAGAAGGCACTTATTTAAACGCATTCAGTCAAAGTTACGGTGAAAAAGCATTGGAACTTTGTAAAGAAATTTTTCTGGAAGACTCTCTTTCTCCAGAAGATTCACAAGATAAATTGATGATGGCGTCTTGGCATGGAGGTATGAGTATTGCCTACTCTCAAGTTGGTGTGGCGCATGCTATGAGTTACGGTTTAGGTTACCTTTTAGGAGTCAAACATGGTATAGGAAACTGTATTGTATTTGAACATTTAGAAGAGTATTACCCTGAAGGTGTAGCCATGTATAAAGCCATGAGAAAAAAACATAACATCACTATTCCTCAAGGTATTTGTGCACATTTAGGAGATGATGAATTTGATACCATGATTGATGTTGCCTTAAGTTTAACTCCTTTATGGGAAAATGCTATTGGTAAAAATTGGGAGCAAGTTATAACAAGAGAAAAGTTGAAGTCCTTATATCAAAAAATGTAATATGAGATGGCTAGCTCGAATTATTTACTTTAAATTATTAGGTTGGAAAATCATAGGTAATACTAATTTTTCACAGGATACAGTTAAAAAAGCGGTGATTATCGCTGTTCCTCATACAAGTTGGCAGGATTTTTTTATCGGACTCTTTCTTCGGAAAATATCTGGTGTCAAAACAAATTTTGTTGGTAAAAAAGAACTATTCGTATGGCCTCTAGGCTATTATTTTAGAGCTATTGGTGGCGCAGCTTTAGATAGAACTTCTGGCCAAAATAAGGTAGAAGCAATCGCAAAATTATTTGAAAACAAAGAGGAATTTAGATTAACACTCGCTCCAGAAGGTACCCGTAAAAAAGCAGATAAGTGGCGAACAGGTTTCTATTACATTGCTAAAGCTGCAAATGTGCCTATCATTATGTTTACCTTAGATTTTAAAAATAAACAAAACCTTATTTCTGAACCTTTTTATCCAACAGATGATGTAGAAGCAGACTTTGCTTTTATGAAAGCATTTTTTAAAGGTGTTGTTGGTAAAGTAACGGAGTATTCTTAATTAAATTCTAAAAGTGAATTCACATCATAAGTTTTATGTTTCAATTTTTGTTATCCTGTGTATTGCATTTTTGAATTCTGAACAGAAACCAAATAATCCTAAGTTGATTTCCTATTCTTCTTCAGAATGCGAGGATGTATACTTCATGAACAGACGTAAAATTCAAAACCGTATTTTAAGTCATACTATTACAGATTCTTCTCAAGTTTATAAGGTGTTTGTTGCAACTGGCTGTGATCGTACAGCAAAAGGCGAAATCAAATTTATAAATGATACGCTTAAATTGAGATATCATAATTTTATAAAGGTTTCCGAAGAACTAATAAAAGTAAATGACTCTGTTTCAGAAGTCAAAGAAACGTATATTGAAGAGGTTGTAGAATGTGATTGTGCGTATGAATTAATTTATGAAATATCAGGATTAAACAAGCAACCAAAAGTGGTGACTTTAAATGATGAGATCATTACAAATACAAAACATAAATATAAAATAAGACTTAAGGCTCCTATATTTAAGGTTGTTAACAAAGACACCATCAACTTAGTAGATATTTATGGTCTAAAACAGAAAACACACATGTCTTATCGAAAAGATGGACAATTGTTTTCTAATCTATTTTATGTAGATGGTCAAGCCATGACTGGCTTAGCGAGTATTCGTTATAATGTAAATGGTTTTGATCGTGTAGAAATACATAAAGAAAATGGTAATTATACCAAACGTAACTACTACAAAAACGAAAAATTAGTGAAGGTTTGTGATACAGAAGGCGCTTTTGATGACGATACTAATTGTATCTCTTTAGAATAACATTTGTGTTGAAATTATTTAAAAATCAACACTTTGGCATGCCTTTTGAATTAAAATATAGTGTAATTAATACTGAAACATAAAGTAAACGTAAGTCCCTAAAAAGAAACAGAATTAATTATTACAAAAGCTACTTAATTTAATTAGGTAGCTTTTTTGTTTTACAGCGTAGTTTCAAATTTAGTTAATAGCATATTGGTTTGTTGATTAAGTTTTTTCTTAAAAAAAGAAGTACCTCCCATCAAAAGACCTTTAAAGCCTATGGCTTGTTTTGACCATTTATGTAGATTAAAGTAATCTGTATGTTTGATGATTTTACCATCTTTAAATTCAAAATTTGCTACTATTTTATTGTGAACTGGTCTTCCCGTTTTACTAAAATTATAATGAGCTTCCCACTTTGCGTTTCCTGTATCTCCTTTTGAGTTGATCTCTGAGTACTCAATTATAAATTCTTTTCCTTTTTGCGATGTAATTAACATGCGCCACATATTTTTAGCATGCTCACCTTTTAAAACTCCAAACGCAGGATCTTCAAAAACAATATCATCGTGGTAACAGGCTACCATGGACTCTGCATCTTGACTTTTAAATGCACTATAAAAATTTTCTATAATTGAATTCATGTAATAAAGTTAATGATTATTCCTGTATAAAAAACCAAAAGACTAAAATTCACGTATATATATGTGTAGTAATAGAACTACTTAAAATTACTATGAAAAAGAGAAAAGACCATCAGTATTGATGGTCTTTTTGTGTTTTGATGTAAATGAAGAGTTTAATACATGCTTTTAATCTTTCTCAACTTATCTTCCCATATAGAAAGATTTTTCTTGTGATTATCAACGTTTTTAAAGACTTCTTTAACTAAAGGGTTGCTTTTATCAACATTTGAGAAAAACTGCATGTTATTTTCTAGTTGAATGATTTCACCTTTAATCTCACCAATTTTCTTTCTAATAAAGTTTTGTTCGTTGTCTAATGCTCTAGTGTCACCAGGTTGCGCTAAATTTTCAATTTTATTTTCAAACTTGATCATCTCAAGTTTAGCTCTATCCATGTCTAGTTTACCAAATAAGCCATCAAGCGCTTTATTGAATTTTCCATCAATATAACGTTTGTTAGAAGGGACGTGACCAATAGCTTTCCATGCAGCAATCTTTTCTTTAATTGTAACGATATCTTTTTTAGAATCTCCAGACAATTCTATAGCATTGACTTCAGTAAGCATTTTGTTTTTTTGCTCGTATGCAACCATTAATTCTTTGTTGGCTTCATTTCTTTCTGCATTTAACCTATCAAAATAAGTATTACAAGCACCTTTAAATTGCTTCCATATTTTGTCGCTATCTTTTCTAGGAACATGACCAATTTTTTTCCAATCACCTTGTATTCTTTTCATCAAAGGTGTTGTAGCAGCTAAATCTTCATTATCCTTATTGTCTAAGGCTATTTGTATTAACGCTTTCTTTTTTTCTAAATTATCGTATTGATCTTTCTTAAGACTTTTATAGAACGTATTTTTCTGACGATTAAATGTTCTAACCGCATCTTTAAATTTAGACCAAGTAGCTTCATTTGCTTTTTGAGGAACTTTACCAGCATTAAAGAATTCTTCTCTTAAAGCTTCAATAGATTTTATTTTCTTTTGCCAAGCATTATGAGCATTAGAAGTATCATTAGAGATTTCTGTGATTTTAGAAATAATGTCTTCTTTTAATTCTAGATTTTTCTCACGAGATTTATCTAAATCTGCATAATAACCTTGACGCTTGTCATGTATGATTTTAGTTGCTTTACTAAAACGCTCCCAAACTTCATCACGATGTTCTCTAGAAACAGGACCTAATTCTTCTTTCCATAGTTTGTGTAATACCTGTAGTTCTCTAAAAGAACGATTTATATTATCATCTGCTGCTAATTCCTCAGCACGTTCTATGATTTTAGTTTTTTTCTCAAGATTATGTTTGAAATCTAAATCTCGTAAGTCTCTATTTAAATGTAAAACATCATAGAAAATCTCAACATGATGATGGTAAGAATTCCAAGCATTGTTATAACGATCTCTTGGTATAGGACCAGCATTTCTCCATTGGTCTTGTAAATCTTTGAAGGTTTTGTATGTTGTGTTGATATTTTCTTCATCACTTACTAGACCTTTTATTTTCTCAATAATTTCTAATCTATTTTCTAGATTTGACTTTAAATTATTTTCACGTTGCTTATAATAAGAACCTAAGTTATTTCTATATGTTTTAAAAACAGTATTAAATTGTTTCTTAACAGGCGAGGAGTAGTAGAAATCAATTTCATTTCCACCTTCACTTAGAAACTCTTCCTTTTTTTCGTCTAATAAGGCATCAAACTTGGAGTTAAACTCAGATTTTATATCTTCAACTTGTGATTTGATATTTTGTACTTTATGATTTTCTATCAGTTGCTCAAACTCAATTGATAACTGCTCCATTGACATGGCATGGTAATCTTTAGATTCTAATGTATGACGCTCAATATTCTCTTCATCTTCTGCATCCTCTGCATTTGACTCTTCAATTTCTTCAACATGAGCATCTGCTTTTTTATCGGCTTCCGCAACAGGTTCCTTAGAGTCTTCTATTGGCTCAATGACCTCTTTTACTTCTTCTGTAACGTCTTCTACAACATCTTCAGTCACTTCAATCACGTCTTCAACAGTTTCAGAGACATCCTCAGTAACCGGTTCTACGGTTTCAATGACATCATCAATAGATTCTTCTACGTTTGTGTTAATCTCTTCGGAAATAGGCTCAGTCTCATTACTCGAGTTTTCAGGAGTTTGAGGTGTTTCGTTTGATTTTAATTCTTTGTTTCCATCTGCTTCTTGCAGGTTATCATTCTCAGACATTTTTCAATGTTTTTATATTAGAAGGCTAATATACTAACAAGAGGCTGATTTACAAAAAAGAAGTTGTTGTTTAGACCTGTTAAAAGGTTGAATTCCATGTTTTCCAAGCTTTTTCTGCTTGATATTCTAACATTTGGAGTCCGTTGCATATTTCAGCACCACGATCTTTACCTAATTTTAAGAATTTTGTTTGACTAGGATTATAGATCACATCGAATAAGAAATGTTGATTTGTTATGCCATCATATGGAATATTAGGACACTCATCTACATTAGGATGTGTTCCAATTGGTGTGCTATTTACTACAATAGTGTAATCCTTTAAAATTTCCGAAGTTAATGTCTCATAAGTAAATTTGACACCTGGTTTTTTGGTTCTAGAGACGTAGTCAAATTTGATATCTAACCTTTTAAACGTATATGCAATCGCTTTTGAAGCACCTCCTGTACCTAATATTAAAGCTTTTTTATGATGTGGTTTTAAAAATGGTTTTATAGATTTTTTAAATCCGTAGCAATCTGTATTATACCCTTTTAGTTTTCCTTCTTTGTTAATTGTAATGGTGTTAACAGCTCCTATTTTTCTTGCCTTTTTATTTAGGCTATCCAAGTATGGAATAATGTCTTCCTTATATGGGATTGTCACATTAAAACCAACGATACTATGACCTTTGGTAAAGAGTTGTGTGAATTCTGAAATATGCTTTAAATCAAAATTCTCATAGGTAAACGGAAGTTTTTGCTCCTCAAACTTTGATGTGAAGTAACCTCTAGAAAACGAATATGAAATATCCTTACCTATTAAACCTAATCTATTCATGTGCGTTTTTTGTGTATTGACCATAGCGTTCTAAGGCGAGTACTATTAGTATGCCTAAAATAATATAAGCACCTGCAATATAAGTTTGAGTTTCAATTTGAGGTAAAAAACGTTCGTAATTTAGAATGATTTGTTCTCCTCTAGAATCAAGTAAAAAACTACCATCATCTTGAACTTTGAAAATTGTTCTCTTCCAAGGCCAAACGACACCAAGTGAACCAACTATAAAACCAATAATGGATGCTGTAGTTATGCTTTTATAATGTTTAAGCACATAACTTAAAACATGCGAAAAGGATACTAAACCAACTGCAGAGCCTAGTGTAAACATTGCAAGAACCTTGAGAAGTCTAGTTCTAACTTCATTGTGTATAAAACTAAAATCTCCTGTAATGATTTCTGAAAATGTATCATATAGCGCATTTACAGAATCTACAAGTAGTAGAATGTAATTACCTAAGAGAATAAGAATGAATGAGCCAGAAAAACCAGGAAGTGTCATACCTGAAACACTTATTATTCCGCAGAAAAAAACAAATAAAAGGTTGTCATTTTCCATTGCTGGATCTAGAAAACTTATGGCAATACCTAGACTTATTCCAATAATGAGAGAAAGGATACTCTTAAAATTCCAATCTTTAAAATCTTTATTGATATAGTAGATAGAGCCTATAATCATCCCAAAGAATAAACTCCATACGTAGAGTTCATAATGCTTGATTAAATAGTCTAAAATTTTTGAGACACTAAAGTAGCTTATGATCATGCCTAAAAACAATAGACTTAAAAACCGGCCATTAATATATTTGTAAAACGTCTTGAACCTACCATTTAATAGTAGTTTAAGTGCTGTTTTATTGACACGTTGAAGCGAGAAAATAAACTCTTCATAAAAACCAGCTACAAACGCCACGACACCTCCAGATACACCAGGAACTTTGTTGGCTGCTCCCATACCTAGACCTTTTAAAACCAAGAAAATACGATCTTTTAGAGTTTTAGTGCTTTGCATTATGCAGTTGTTTTTTTCTTGCCTAAGCTTTCTAAAATTAGAATTGCTGCAAAACCAATAACTATAAATATAAGCGCTAATATGATTTGATTGTCTCCAACATAGGAGGTCGGCAAAATACTTTCATCTAGAGCAGTAACTTCTATACCTTCGGAATTTATTCTTGTTTTAGTGACTAATTTCCAAGGCCATATTTTATTTAAAGATCCAATCATAAACCCTGTGAGAATAGCTAAGGTGAGATTTTTATGGTTTTTAAACATCCAGTTTAAAATTTTCGAAAACACTTTGAGGCCAACAATTGCTCCAAGACCAAGTAAAAAGAATTTTAATAAAGCATCTTTCAATAAGTCTAAGTTCATGGTTGTAACACCTTCAATTAAGTTATTTACAGTATTGATTGCGGTTTCGTAAGCTCCAAGAATAAGCAATATAAATGCTCCAGAAACACCTGGTAGAATCATTGCAATGATTGCAATAAAACCACAAAACAGTAGGTAAAAAGGACTATCTGGAGATGCAAATGGTTCGGCAAGTGTTATAAAATAAGATACTATTGATGTTATAATGATGGCAATGATGATTTTAGGAGACCACGATTGTATTTGCTTTCCTATATACAAAATACTGGCTAAAACAAGACCAAAAAAGAACGACCATAATAAAATAGGTTCATTGTGTAATAAGTATTTAATAAGCTTTGCTAGAGACAAAATACTTATGGCAATACCTGAGAATAAGGCTAGGAGGAAAGTACCGTTAATGGAGTTCCATGCAGCTTTGAATCCATTTTGTTTCCATAATTTAAAAACACCAAGATTAAGGTTATCAATACTCTCAATTAATTCTTCATAAATACCAGAGATAAAAGCGATTGTACCACCAGAAACTCCTGGCACAACATCTGCTGCTCCCATAGCAATTCCTTTAAGAGTGACGAAAAAGTAATCTTTAAATTGTCTTTGCATAATTATTTTTGAATAATAGCAGTAAAGGTATGAAATACCAAACGTTTTTTTAACTGAGAAAAGAAAAGAAAAATAGGTGTGTTAGACTATTTTTTAGCTTTTAAAATAATTTGTCTTACAGTTGGTTTTTGCATCACTTTTGGAAATAATTCCTCAATAATATATTCAAATTCATGATTTAAAAGCATTGCGTTTTTAAGATGGTAGTGACCTTTACTATGCTCATGAAGTGTAAAATTTAAACCAGCTAAACGAAATTCAATTTCTGCAGTCTCTGGATGAAACTCTGCAGCTTGTATTAAATTTAGTATGGCAGATTCATACTCACCTAAAGCAATTAATATATCTGCTCTAGACAACCATGTTTGTAGCTCGTAATTACCTAAATCTAAAGTGTTCTTATAGCCACGTTCAGCTTCTTCAAGAAAGTTAAGGCGCCAATTGATTTGAGCATAGAGTTTCCAGTATACTGAATTTTCACCATCTATATTAATAGCTTTATTAATATAGAATAGTGCTTTTTGGTAGTTCTTTTGTTTATTGTAAAATTTGGTAATCGCAATCCAACCTTTATCTAGTAACGGATCTTCATGTACTGTTTTATAGTAATATTGAACGGCTAGATCGTATTTTTCTAACTTATCATAACAATGACCAATTCTAAGTAATGCAAAGGATGTTGGCTCATCTAATGCCAGAGTTATTTTATAATTTTCTATGGCTTCGTGATATTGTTTTTTCTTTTCTAGAACTTTACCTTTCTCAAGATAGGCTCCAACGAAACTATCGTCTGAGATAATAGCAAATTCAAAAGCAGCAAGTGCTTTGTCTAATTCTTTTAAGGTGACGTATTGGCGACCTAATTGATGCCAAGCAACTTCGCAATATGGGTTTTTATCCAAATACGTATTTAAAAAAGTAATAGCATCTTCATTCTCATCTAAAAAGTCATAACAGTATATGATGTTATATAATGCCGAATAATCTTCTAAATCGATATCTAAACACTTTTTGAAGTATGTTTTTGCATTTTCAAATTGATCTAGAAACAAATATTCCATTCCAATTAAGGCATACAAATCTCCAATACCTTCATCATCTGGAGCTAAATCTAATGCAATTAATAAAGTGTTTACTGCTTTTTCATGATCATCTTGCTTTGAAAGGATATTTGCTTTTTGGATATATACCTCTTCGTTTTCTGGTTCTAAAATGTGAAGTGCTTCTAATGCTTTATTTGCGTCATCAAACTTATTTTCTAAAACAAAAATTTCAGTTTGAAACAATTTTAAATTGATAGATGTAGGATGTTGATCAAGCCCTAATTTAATAGCTTTTTTTGCCAACGCTATTTTCCCTATTTCTAAATAGTGATGAATAATGTTTTCAAATTCATTTGAATCAAAGAACAAAACATTATTAGTTTTGAGCATAGATTCAAATTTTTTAAGCGATATATTATTGTTGTCTTCGGGTAGACCAAACTCCATAAGCAAATAGCATTGTTCGTTTAAATAAATGTACATCTATCAACGATGGGTTTTCTTTTTTTTGGTTTAATGTTCTTAACAAAATAGTTAACAGTTGGAGAGTAAGTTTAAGTTGTGATTGTTATCTATTTGTAAGTCATGTGTTTAATTGGTATTTGTAGAAGTGTTATTTATGCCGAAATAGAATCTAAAACACGAGTTATTATCATACAACCTTTAATTATTTCGTCGTTTGATATTGTTAAAGGAGGCGTAATCCGGATGGCTTTAGGTTCAAAAAGCAACCAAAATAGAATTAAACCTTCGTCTTTGCATCTCAAAACGAGTTCATTTGTGGTCTCTTGAGAATTTGTAATTGCAGCTAACATTAATCCTCGTCCGCGAATTTCAGTAATTAAAGGATGCTTTAAATGTTGACGTATTAATTGTTCTTTTTCTAAAGTTTTAGGCATTAAATCACTCTCTGTAATTTCTTTTAATGTGGCTAAAGCAGCAGCAGCTATTACTGGATGACCACCAAACGTAGTGATATGGCCAAGCTTAGGATTATCTTGTAGCAAATCCATATATTCTGAAGACGATGTAAAAGCACCAATTGGCATTCCGCCACCTAAGCCTTTTCCAGTAACCAAAATATCTGGGATGCAATTATAGTGCTCAAAACCAAATAATTGTCCTGTACGTCCAATACCAGGTTGAATCTCGTCTAAAATTAGTAAAGCACCAACGGCATCACATTGTTTTCTCACGTTTTCTAAATAACCATCTTTAGGTTCTATAAAACCAGCACCACCTTGAATCGTTTCTAAAATCACAGCGGCTGTTTTTGTCGTGATATGTGATACATCATTTTGGTTATTAAATGTTATAAACTTTACATCAGGAATTAAAGGTCTAAAGGCGCGTTTACGTTCTTCAAATCCCATAACACTTAGTGCTCCCATCGTATTACCATGATACGCATGATGTGCTGAAATAATCTCGCTTCTTCCAGTAACTCGACGAGCGAGTTTTAATGCGCCATCAATGGCTTCTGTACCAGAATTGGTTAAGTATGTTTTTTCTAAAGATTTTGGTAGGTGTCTAGCCAAAAGTTTAGTTAATTCTACAGCAGGTTCTTGGATATATTCTCCATAAACCATAACATGTAAATACTTATCTAATTGATTTTTAATAGCGGCAACGACTTTAGGGTGCCTGTGTCCTAAGCTACAAGCAGAAACTCCAGCAACAAAATCTAAATACGCTTTTTGATTGGTGTCATAGATATATGAACCTTCAGCATGTGAAATCTCCATTGCCAGTGGGTGAGGTGTAGTTTGTGCTTGATATTTAAAAAAATCTGAAGTCATCAATTTCCTTTTTTAACCAAGGGCTTATTGAATGTTCTATTTATTTTTTGAGTAGGTTTTGGAAGTTGTCGCCCAGCTTTATTAACTTCATCTTTATCTCTTTTACCTGCTTTCTCAACACGATTTAAAAGTGCTTCATCAATAAACTCTTCGTCTTCAATATAAGGCTCTAATCCTTTAATTACTGGGAGAATTAAAGGAGGGTCATCACTAAATAGATCTTTAACACTCTTTGGTTGTTCGTCACCTCTCCAATCAAACCCTCTAAATTGTCTGGCATTCTTTGGAAATAATGATTCTGGATAAATCTCACCATCTACTTGATTAATTAGTGTGATAATTTTATATGGACCATCAAACTGGAGGTTGATGCTTCCAGATTTAGATTTATTTATACCAACTAATGAATCATTATCATCTCTACTGTAAAAAATGATTTCTGCATTTTTAATAATATCAACGTTATAAAGTTCATTGTCTTTAAAAAGACCAATTAATTTCTGACCTTTTATTTGGTTAAAACCGTCACCTAAAGTGTCTTTACTAATTAAAAAGGCATTGTTGAATACCTTTAGAGAATCTAATTCTTCTTTTTCAACATTAGAAATTAAATGGATAGAATCTCCAGACATTTGGTTGCCTAAGTTCCAGATTAAAGGCTTTCTTTTGATAGAAAATGCATCACCTGTATTAAAACGTTTGAGATTTATGAGTTGTGTCAATCCAGATTTGTGGTCTGCATGAATAGAGTCGGCTTTACCACTCATATCACTTTTATACATCTTTGCATTATAAAACGCTCTAGTGATACGATTTTCTGGCTTCCCAGTAACCATTAGCTTATCTGCATGGATATATAATGAATCGTTTTCTTGAACCGTAATTGCTAAAGCACGTTTTGTGATAAATAAGGAATCTTTAGCTCTATACACTTCGCCATGATGACCTCTAATAATCGTCTTGTTTACAGTATCTGTAATCGTAATATTATTATCTGCAGAGGCATAATTTCGATTTCTGTCAAAGTATAAACTATCACCTTCTATTTGCAAATTATCGTAATCTATTTTAGAATTTTTTATAAAATGACCTATATCGTTGTTGGTGTCGTAGAAGCCACGCTCCGAATATACTTTACTAGCTTCACCTACGATAGTAGAAGGACCATACATGTATGCGTGGCCATTTTCAGAATAAAAATCAAGTTGATTTGTTTCTAGGGTGTATTCAGGATTTACTAAAACGACATCTTTTAAAAAGCGGTATTTACTTTGATTCATGTAAAAACGCCCAATCTGGCTTGTAATGGTTCCAGAAGAGTCTCTAACTACTTTTCCTTTACTATTATAATATGCTTGTTGTGTTACACGATTAAAATAAAGAGTATCTGTTGTAAGTGTTGATTGTGGTTCTGTTAAAACAACTTTTCCAGCTGCAATTGCTAATTGGGTAATACCACTATACTCCACATAATCTGAAGTCATATTTATAGTATCACCTTGCTTCATTCTCACATTACTATATGCTTCAATAAAATCTTCACTTTGGTAATACAATGCTTTATCACACCACATATCTATACCTTCATGAATGATATGGATTTGTCCTTGATCACTACGAACAAAAGTGGTGACATTCTCTCCTTTTAAAGAGTCTCTTACGGTAAAGCCAGAATATTCTATAAAGATTTTCTTAGGCTCCTGAGCGTAGGTGAGTGCTGTTGAAAAACAACAGGCAATGAGTAGTAAATATCTAAGTGTTAGATTCAAGTCAAAATAATTTGCTCCAAAAATAACTATTATCTCTTCGGAAATATCTGAGTTAACAGATTTTTAGTAGATTTTTTTAATGTTTGACCTTTGTAACACCTATAATCACAAAGGTTTCAAGGAGATTTATGATTAGTTACTGTTTAAAAAAAAGAGATACCATTACTATGGTATCTCTTTTTTGGTATATATTTAATTCTGAATCTTAACGATTAATAGTCTGAGTTCTATCTGGACCTACAGAAACAATAGTAATAGGGATTTCTAATTCTTTTTCTAAGAATTCGATATAGTCATTTAATTCTGAAGGAAATTCAGATACATTACGCATTTTAGTTAAGTCTTCTTTCCAGCCTTTAAAATCGGTGTAAATAGGAGTCACGTTTTCTTTTTCAATATTGAACGGCAAATGTGTAATTGTTTCGCCCTTGTATTTATAAGCAGTACATACTTTTAAGGTTTTAAACCCAGAGAGTACATCGCCTTTCATCATGCTTAATTGTGTCACTCCATTGACTTGGCAAGCATATTTAAGAGCTACTAGATCTAACCAACCACAACGTCTTGGTCGTCCTGTAACTGCTCCAAACTCACGTCCAATACGAGCCATTTCTGCACCAACATCATCAAATAATTCGGTAGGGAATGGTCCAGAGCCAACACGAGTAGTGTAAGCTTTAAAGATTCCAAAAACTTCACCAATTTTATTTGGTGCAACACCTAAACCTGTACATGCTCCAGAGGCAGTCGTGTTTGAAGATGTTACAAAAGGATATGTTCCAAAGTCAATATCTAAAAGCGATCCTTGAGCACCTTCAGCCAAAATAGGCTTTCCAGCTTTTAAGGCTTGGTTTAAATACTCTTCGCTATCTATGAAATCTAATCCTTTTAAACGCTCTACAGCAGCGAAGAATTCATCTTCCATTTCTTTTAAATCATATTGAATATCTACATTATAGAATCCAATCATCGCTTCATGCTTATTTGCTAAAGCTCTATATTTTTCTTTCCAGTTATCTTGTTCTAGATCACCAATTCTAATACCATTACGTCCAGTTTTATCCATATATGTTGGACCAATGCCTTTTAAAGTAGAACCAATTTTGGCTTTTCCTTTAGACGTTTCTGAAGCGGCATCTAATAAACGATGCGTAGGAAGAATAACATGTGCTTTTCTAGAGATAATTAAGTTTGATTTGTAGTCTAATTTAAACTGATCTAAACCATCTAATTCTTGAACAAACACGACAGGGTCAATAACGACACCATTACCAATAACATTTATTGATTCTTTATGAAAAATCCCAGAAGGAATTGTTCTTAAAACATGTTTAATACCATCAAACTCTAAAGTATGACCTGCATTTGGTCCACCTTGAAAACGAGCAATGATATTGTATTTGGAAGTGAGTACATCAACAATTTTTCCTTTGCCTTCGTCTCCCCATTGTAATCCTAGTAGTAGATCTACTGCCATTGTGTAATTAATTAGTTGGTTTATTTTTTGTTCCGTAGAAATAAAGAGAATGGTTCGATATAGATATATCAAAAACCTCTTCTATGGTTTTTTTGATTGATTGAATACGAGGATCACAAAATTCTATGACCTCTCCTGTATCTGTCATAATCACATGATCGTGTTGTTTGTCAAAATAGGATTTCTCGTAGTGTGCTTGGTTTTGACCAAATTGATGCTTTCTAACTAAAGCACATTCCATTAAAATTTCAATGGTATTGTAAAGCGTAGCACGACTAACACGATAGTTTTTGTTTTTCATTTTGATATATAAAGATTCTATATCAAAATGCTCTTCACTATCATAAATTTCTTGAAGAATAGCGTAGCGTTCAGGTGTTTTTCTATGGCCTTTGTCTTCTAAAAATTTTGTAAAAACGTTTTTTACAATTTCTTGGTTAGTCTGTTCTGTTTTGTCACTCATTTTTAACTCGTGTGGAGTTTTCAATTCTTAAAGCACCAAATTTACACATTTTTATACCAAATAAATTATAAATTTTAGCTAAAAATAGGATGCTATATTTTTTGATTTTAAACTCTTGTTACTTTGTCAATTCCGTTAATTTTTTTGAGATTATCAATAAGCTTTTTTAACATGGTGATATTAGGTACAACAACATTTATTTTACCTGTAAAAATACCATCATCAGACTCAAAACTTATACTTTTCATATTCACGTGCATGTTAGATGAAATGACTTGAGTTATGTTATTCACTAATCCTAAATTATCAATTCCTGATAGTTTTATTTGAGTTGCAAATACTTGTTGAGAAGAATCTATCCATTTGGCAATCATGACACGATACGCATAATTAGACTGCATACTTAGTGCATTTGGACAGTTCTTTTTATGAACTTTAATTCCGTCATTAATAGTTAAGAACCCAAATACAGGATCTCCAGGAATAGGGTTGCAACATGTTGATAGCTTATAATCTAATTTCTCTTCTTCTTTACCAAAAACTAGCTGATCATATTTTGAAGTAATCTCATCTTTATCAATATCTGGAGCAACAGATGGCTTACGAATTCTATTCTTGATATAACTCATAAACATATTGCTTCGAGATGACGCATAGTCTTTGAGCATTGGGTTGTCAATAGTACCAATTCCAACACGATAAAATAAGTCTAAACTTGTCTTCAATTTAAAATGAGTAACCATTTCATTAATTGATTTCTCGTCTAGTGCAATTTTAAGTTGTTTGAGTTTTCGTCTTAGAATTTCTTTGCCGTCTTCTGCAAGCTCTTTTTTATCTGCTTTAAGAGCCGATTTTATTTTACTTAAAGCTCTAGCAGTTGTTGCATAGTCTAACCAGTTACGGTTTGGTTTAATGTTTTCAGATGTTAGAATTTCTACCTGATCTCCACTATTAAGCTCATGGCTTAATGGTACAAGTTTACCATTAACTTTAGCTCCTCGTGTTTTCATACCCACTTGAGTGTGCACACTAAATGCAAAATCTAAAGGCGTAGCACCTTTTGGCAATGATTTTAAATCACCTTTTGGTGAGAATACAAAGATCTCTTTTGAATATAGATTAAGCTTAAACTGTTCTACAAAATCAACAGCATTCGTTTCGTTGCTTTCAAGAGCTTCTTGTAATTTATTAATCCATGTATCTAAAGCATCTTCTGCGTTTCCTTCTTTATATTTATAATGTGCAGCATACCCTTTTTCTGCAATTTCATTCATACGCTCACTACGAACTTGAACTTCAACCCATCTGTTTTTTGGGCCCATAACCGTAATATGAAGTGCTTCATACCCTGTAGATTTAGGTGAAGAGATCCAATCACGAAGTCGTATTGGATTTGGAGTAAAATGATCTGTGACTATTGAATAAATTTTCCAAGCAAGAAATTTTTCATTTTTAGAATCTGATTTATAGATAATTCTAACCGCAAACTTATCATAGACTTCATCGAAATCAACACCTTGTTTTACGATTTTTTTTCTAATAGAATAAATAGATTTTGGTCGCCCTTTAATTTCATAGTTTAAGCCTTCTTTATCTAAGGAGTCTTCGATGACTTTAGAAAATGCATTTATATACTCGTCTTGCTCTTGTTTACTTTCTTGCATCTTTTCTAAGATGTCATTATAAATTTCGGGCTCGGTATATTTCATGCCAAGATCTTCGAGTTCGGTTTTGATATTATATAAACCTATTCTGTGAGCTAAAGGCGCGTAAATGTATAAGGTTTCCGAAGCAATTTTCTCTTGCTTATCTGGTCGCATCGAGTCCATGGTTTGCATGTTATGGAGGCGATCTGCAATTTTAATAATGATCACACGTACATCATCATTAAGTGTCAATAACATTTTTCTAAAATTCTCGGCTTGTGTAGAGACATCTGTCTCCTTACTTAAGGACGATATTTTTGTTAAGCCATCAACAATGCGAGCAACAGTTTCTCCAAAAAGGCGTGCAATATCGTCTTTTGTGTAATCAGGACTATCCTCAACAACATCATGGAGTAGAGCAGAGGCAATACTTGTGGCATCCAATCCAATTTCACTCGCTACAATTCTAGCCACAGCAATAGGATGAAAAATATAAGCTTCTCCAGATTTTCGACGCTGATCTTTATGAGCATCTAAAGCCACTTCAAACGCTTGGCGTATCAGTTTCTTATCTTCTGTTGTAAGTGTTTGATAACTTACTTTAAGAAGGTCTTTGTAGGCTTTTGCAATCTCAGCATTTTCTTTTTCTATGGCTTCCTCTGTCATAGAACTAAAGTAAGCATAAGAATTTTATTGTGCAATGAGTTTTTGGGTTTTGCGTTAAGAAGTTTGCAAAACCCTTTAAACTACATTTTAATTTTTATTATTGACTACAATTACCATCAATGATATCTTGAGATGATGGGTTGTAGGCGTTATTTGCAATTCCAATAGGAATAGCCAAGCCATTACCATTTACTAATAAATTCTCTAGTGCGCAAAAATCTGATAAGTTAGGATTTGCTGCTGGTGTTGAAGTTCCATCATCTTGAGCTTGTAATCCTATTAAAAATTGTATTGAAGAGAAAAAGGGGCTTACGTTTATAGTCGTCAAATTATCTAAGCCATTTAAATCAATTAATGCTTCGTTGTATGTTATCCATAAAAAGGATATTTCAGTAATTTGTTCTAACCCAACTAATGTGGTCAAAGCATCATTGTTTTCTATATAAATACCTGAAGAATTAGATAAATTACCTAGAACAGCAATAGACGTTAGTACATCATTATCCTCTAAAGTTAAAGAACCATCAATATTGGATAAATTATTCAGACCTTCAAGAGAGGTTAAAGCATCATTATTTGTAATTGATAATCTATTTAGACTATTTATATTATTTAAGTCAGAGATTGAGGTTAATAAAGCATTGTTACTAATAAATAAACCGCTTCCTATAGTTACAAGATTTTGTAGTCCATTGAGAGATTCTAAATTATCATTTGCAAAAACACTAACATTATCATTCACTGTTGATAAATCTTCCAAAGGCGTTAAATCAACAATATCGCTATTTTCACCTCCTATACGAAGATCACCATCTACAGTTACAAAACTAAACACTCCAAACTCATTGACCTCTGCCTGGTTCGTTAATGTAACATTACCATTAAATATACCACCAATATCTTCACATGTGCTTAATGACCCAAGGTTTATGGTTTCCCCATTTAAAGTAATCTCGTTTGATATGGTCCATTGGCTGGTATCAAAATCAAATATTTGAACCAGAGTTGTTGTCGTTGTACAATGTTGTAATCCTATATTTATAATTCCGTCGGTAATGCTGAATGTGTTAAATTCATCAATGAAAGCATAACCATTAGTTAACGGTGTACCATTACAGTTGGTAACTGTGCCAGAAATTGTGGTGGTTAGGAATTCTTCGGAAAATGAAATATCTACACTAGCGTCAGAACTATAACCACCTAGTACTTGTTCATGAACCAATTGAAAGTTACATTCTGCACCTGTACTATAAATAGACACTGTGATGTCTTCATTAAGAGGTATTAACCCACATTCTTCGGTAGTACTTGATAACAGAATCCCACTATATATCATTTGATCTGTACTATTACGCGTAATCAACGTATAGTATGGTGTAGATGCTTCAGAAGTATTTGAAGTCACTGAAAAGCATAAATTTACATTGTCAAATGGGATATCACAGTTCCACCATGTGAAATGGGTGACCTCTCCAATATATGTATTATCTACCTTAATGGCTTGACCTTGTTCTTTCCAATACCCAACAGCGTCATCAAAATACCAAAGTGGTATGCTTTCTGGAGCGATACCTGTTTGGGAGAAATCTACTGGAAACTCTATAGTTGCAGGACTATTCTCATCTATATTTAACGTTTCACCAGAAGACGAGAATAAGTTTACAGAAACCATTCCGTAGGTTTCTAAACTTGTTGCATCATTTGTTGAATTTTGAGCAAAAAGACTTCCAGGCATTCGCGTAAAAGCGGCTGTGTTGTTAGGTCGTATATAATCTAAAACAACTTCAACTTGTCCTGTATATGGATTACCAGCTTGATCTATAAAATCTCCAAGAAAATTAACTTTTGTGCCATTTGGTTCTGAGACTGTAGAACTCTCACCAGAATTAATCACTGCAGTCACCTCTTTTTTAAATAATGTAATGTCTATTCTGTTGACACCATCTGTTTTTGGGATCACCACTCTAGATCCTTTTATATAGCCATTTTTAAAAGCTTTTACATATGCGAAGTTTTCAAAAACTTCAACACTATTAAGGATAAATAATCCGTTACGATCTGTTGTTGTGATAACATTACCAATCGTTATTTGAACGTTAGATAACTTCTCGCCAGCTTCGTTCTTTATTAATCCCACAAAGTTTCCTGTAGTTGTATTTCCGAAGTTTTCAGATTGAAATATAAGATCGTTAGCATTTAAGTCAGGATCATTATCATTTGGAGAATCATAATCATCTTTATCACAATTTTGAAATGTTAGCGCAATTATAAAGAGTAGAAGTAGTTTAGTAATTGTTTTCATAGCGGTTGGTGTTTGTAATTAATTTATAGTTTCAAATAGCTCGTCTGTTAATGTAATATCTAGTTCATTTGGACCATAAATATTGGAGGCCTCTATCCAGTGAACATATCTTTGGATTTCCCCAGTTTCTAAAGTTCTAGAAAATTTAAGTTCATGATTATAATACGGGCTAATTAAAAGTACTCTTGTTTCAATAAAATTTGACCCAACTAAAGGGTCAATACTATTAGTCGATGTATAATTACTACGAATAGCAATAGGAGTATCTATTAAATCTTCACCAGAGATAGTTATGGTGTATGGATATAATTTGAAGAAAGAAAAATCAATAGTATTAAAATTACCTATGCTATCAATTTGTCTGAGGTTATTAGAAAATGGTTGTAGAGAATCATCTTGAATAGCTTCAACATAGTATCTTACACCTTGACCAGACGTTTGAAATGTCATCGAATAATACCCATCACTATCTGTAGTCGTAGAATCTATAGATTGCCATGGCGCATTTTGCAAATTTTCTAGAATCTTTATTTTTCGACCTTCTAGAGGTAGATCATTAGTTTCATCAATAACAGTTCCACTTACAGTAGTTTCAATACCAGCGGGAAATGGTTCTTCACATTGAGACATCATTAAGAACGAAAAGAACAAGAGTGTAATTGTTAGTTTTAATGGCATTAGTTGGTGTTTAACTAATAGATGCAAAAAATACAAAAAGGTTGCGTAGGGAATTACATGAATTTATGAATGTCCTAAATTTCAGGAATGTACATTGAATAGTTTTGGGGTGAGTCACTAACGGTCTTGTGTATGATTAGTTGTGTTGGCAAGAACTAAGTTAGCAAAAGAAACCGAATACACCGAACCAGCAATTTACTATCATGTTGTTAGCTTTATGTACATTATCATAATCAATCTTCTAATTGCCTTATTTGTTTATAATACTTATCGATTGTTTTTTTATTTCTATTGGTTATAAAGAAGTAACTGCCAAATAGAATTATTAAAAATATTACTAAAAAATAAATAACTCCATTAAAGTAACTCATTTTTTCTATTAGTGGTTCACTAGTCACCATTCTTCTTGGCATATATGGGTAAACTATAGACATTATAAGACCAATAACTAAAGATAACGGTATTTTCTTTTTGAACTTGCTATTTGATTTTTCAAGTCTAACAATTTCTCTGCGCAAAGATTTTATTTTATCACTATTTATACTCACGGACAAGTTGTTTTTTTAGTTCCTTTTACGTTCATCTTCTCTTTCCCAAATCCAGTATTCAACCGTATGACTCCAATGTGTATCATTTTCGAAAATTTTGTTATCGATTTCTGTTAGAGTATTCTTTAAATTTAATAATTGTATATCTGAAAACTCCGTTGAGAAATAAGATTCTGGCTTTAGCTTTTTTAGATTATTTTGAAATTCAATTATTTTAATTCCACAATGAGCAAATTTTTCTATATCAGCATTTATGTAAATTTCCTTAAATCCGTCGTCGTGATTTAGATATACAATTTCTCCATTTTCTGTATTAATTACAATTGGATCTCCAGAACCATTAAATCCAATACTCACATATTTATCAAATTCCAAATCACCAATTTTCCAAGTTTCATTTACCGTTTCCAAGTTCTCTGTCAGATAATCGAAATTTAATTCAAGAACATCATTTGGCAATCCAATATCAAATAAAAATTCTGTTGATTTTTGATCCAATTTAAATTTGTTCCTTGAACTAGGAAGAGCTTTGATTAATTCCAACTTATTCCATTGGGTTAAAAAACTTGACTTTATCATTGTATTAAAGCTAACGTGTTTGTGTATGATTTCGTTGCGTTGGCAAGAACTAAGTTAGCAAAAGAAAACGAACCAGAAGGAAAATCCGCAGGATTTTCCGAGTACACACAAAACCAGCAATTAAATACACACTTTGTTGGCTAACGTTTGAATTTATTTCCTGATCTTTTTGTTAATCAGAGAGTATCTTAGCTTTGACTTTGGAATAACAGGTTGAACAACATGATTATAAATAATTGTACCGAAATTTTCTTCTGGTATTAATAATTCATCATTTGCATAAGCAGTTATTTTTTGAAACTCGGGAGATTTTGGAAGAATGAAGATATGATTGAAGTAATCAATTCTACTTTTAGTGTCGAATTCTACATAATCATAACCATCCTCAAAAATGCCTATAAAACAATTAGTAGCTACTACATCACATACTATTTTGATAGGTCCTTCAGATTTTCTTATAAATTCAGATTTTGATATCAAATGACATCCATCATTTTTTAATATACTGTTTTTCGAATCTAAAATTTCTTCATTATCAAGGTCATAAATAATATGTCTAATTAGTCTCAATTCACCAGGTTCATTTTGCCAGTATTGAAATTCATGACTATTATAGTTTTTTGAGTATGGGTATATTATTTTTTCATAACGAGAGTTACTCAAGGTTGGATTTATTAATTCGTCTGTCTGAATACTTTTAATGATTTGAAAACCAGCTTTAAGCCTTTCTAAACCTACATTTTTTTTATCTAAAGAGCATAATATTTCACCATTTTGGTTAACTGAATATTCAAACTCACCAATTTTACGTTCTAAATTGTTAGCAATTGTAGAAATATCCAACCCTTCAGTTGATATAGCTAAAATATTGGAAAGAGATGGGCTATAATCTGAAACATCATTTTGATTTAAATTATGCCAAATTGGTAATATTTTTCCAAATGATTCTAAATTAAGTTGGACTAGACCATCAAGCTCATAATTTGGCCACCCCTTTCCAAAAAAGGATTTAGATAATATAACTATTCCATATCTTGAATTAGATATTCCATAATCAATAGATTTGCGTAAACCATCACCAACAGTTAGAGTGAACTCATCATACCAAACTCTGTATCCTCTTTTTCTTAATTCATTTGATAATTCTCTGACAAGGTCATTCTTATCTTCACTTGCGTGAGAAATGAATACATCATATTTTTTATTCATCTATTGAATACTTTAATTTAATATTATCAAAAATGTTTGGTAACTTATACAATATGAGTCCGTTATAATGACTTATATCAGTCGTTAGCGAAGTTCGACTTTTTTTCTCTTAAAGTCAATACGTAGTTCTACGTATATTTTTAAAAATGTATGAAGCGTGTTGTAATTGCTAACGAGAATTTATTATGTTATGCGATGTCAATGTTGAACTAGCTTTGATGCCCCTTTTTGATGCGCATGGCAGAAGCAATCACCCAAATAATGAAGGTCACTTCAATAATGCGCTGAAATAAGCCAGCATATTGTGGTAATGCATCAAACACTAATACACCAACAAACACAATAGAAATTAAACCACATAAGAAAGCAATTTTTGAAAGCCCATCAAACGCTTTTGTTTGTCGTAATCCAAAACCAATAGTGATAATACTGATAGGTACAAAGAGATACGTCAAGAGACCTGTTAGATTATGGATTAGTTGTGACATACTTGGGTCAATTAATTCTTTGTTACAACCTGTATCACAGGGAAATATTCCAACAACTATAGTTGCTATACCATAAAAAACCGCAAGTCCTAAAAAACCAATTTTGGTGAGACTAGATTTTGGAAATTTTTTAAAAGCTTCAAAACTAAATAGTGTTAATAGAATACCACTTGGGATATACCCAAAAAATCGTAGTGCTTTTCCATATGGCGTGTCTACTGCCATAGTTTCACTTATGTATTGAGAGATTGGATTATAATTACCAAATTGAAAGCCTCCCAAAATGGATGCAACAACAAAAAATGTCACTCCAAGTATTCCTATCCAAAAAACTGATTTATGATTCATGATTATGGTGTTACATTAAATTTGTGTTTCTATCTAGATTGTAGCCATCTACAAAGTGTATTGAACTCCGTCTATAGTTTTTCCTTTTTAAACCTTGAATTTCTAAAAGCTGTGAGCATTTCATTTTTATAATTGTTATCGTTATAATTAATGTTGACACCAAAATCAAACCCATTAATCCATATAGAGTACATTATTTGAGTTAAAATCACTTTGTCATCAGGACTATAGATTGTAAAGGTATACACCATAAATTCTAAACCATCAATGATTTCTGTAGAGATATCTGATGCTTTAATTTTAATACCCTCTTGAGCAAAAGCGTCTTCTAATAATTCTTTTAATGCTTTATTATTCTCTTTCCATTCGCCTTCATATTCAATTTCAAAAGGTTCTGATGACGATTGAAACATATTAAACGCGTTCTTTTTGAAAGCTAATAAGTTCCTTAATTGGCTCATGTCAATATCGTCTTCTACCATTGTTTGTAAAAGATCTTCGCCTTTATCTTGAAATGCATCAGTCTCTTCCATCGTTATGAGATCCCAACCTTTAGGTATTTCTATTTCCCAACCAATTTCATTGCTCTTGTATATATTGTTTTCAATGTTCCCTTCATCTATTTGATTATTGGGATCTACCTCTTTACATGAGAAAAGACCTATGAAAGCAATACAAAGTATTACGGTGTTTTTTATAGTCATAATTTGGTATGTTATGTCGTTAAATTCTTTACACGCTCCAACAATGTAGGATGTGAGTAATGCGCTATTACATAAGCTGGATGAGGCGTTAAATTACTTAAGCTATTTTTAGATAATTTTTTTAGCGAAGATACTAGAGGTTCTGCTTTATAGGTATTTTTTGCGTAATCATCTGCTTGGTACTCAAATTTACGAGAGAATAGATGCATCACTAAACCAGTGATTTCAGATATAGGTGAGTAAAGCAATCCAAAAGCAATCAATCCTACATGAAAACTTGCCACCTCAACACCAAGTGCCTTTGATAGTAACGGATTTGAAATAAACACAGATAATATAAATAGTGTCAATCCTGTTAAAGCAATAGAGGCAACTAAGTTAAAAATGATATGCTTCTTTTTATAGTGTCCAACCTCATGAGCTAGCACTGCAACAATTTCTTCTTCGTCTAATTCATTGATAAGGGTGTCAAAAAGAGTCACACGTTTTTCGCTACCAAAACCAGAAAAATAGGCATTAGCTTTTGTGCTACGTTTAGAACCGTCTATAATAAATATTTTGTCGAGATTAAAACCAACCGATGTTGCATAGTCGGAAATTTTATCACGCAAAGTGCCATCTTCTAAAGGGGTTTGTTTATTAAATAACGGCACAATCAATTTAGAATAAAATAGATTCATAACTACGGTGAATAGTGTGACAATTCCCCAAGCGTAGAGCCAAAACGACTCTTGAGTTTGCTTATAAAACCAAATGATAAGCGTTAAAATTCCGCCACCAATTATGGCCATCATCAATAAACCTTTGAGCTTATCAAGTACAAAAGTTTTTTTGGTGGTTTTATTAAACCCGAAGCGTTCTTCAATCACGAAGGTTTTATAATAACTAAAAGGTGTAGAGATAATATCACTTGCTAGCATAATTATTCCGAAGAAAATTAAAGCAATGATAATGGTGTTGTCGCTATAGCTTCTTGCGATGTTGTCTACATATTCAAATCCATCAAAAATTAGAAACCCTATAGTAAGTAAAAGAGAAAACAATGAACTCCAAACTCCAAATTTATAATTGGTCTTTTTATAGGTTTGAGACTTTTTGTATTCGGTATCGTCATAGACGTCATGCAATTCACTAGGAATTGGGTTGTCATAATATTTTGCGTTGAGATAATCTAAAACTTTATCAATTATGAAACTGATGCAGATTATAAAAACGATAATGTAAAATAGAGTAGTAGATGTCATAAATAGGAAATGCTTATTTTTAAGCTCAAAACAAATTTACATCAAAATTAAACGCTCAACAATTATGAAAAGAACTTTACTTATGTCATGCTTAATGACTTTCAATATAATGTTGTCACAAATGACGGTTACACCAAATGTAGATGCTCAAGATTTGATTCTTAACTCACTTATTGGTAATCCAAATTTCCCTGCGTCTAATTTTGTAGTTAGCTCAGGAACTAATTTTGGTGATGTAAATGGTCTTGGAACATTTAATTATGTAGGCACAAATTTTAATTTCGATCAAGGGTTAGTGCTTTCAACAGGAGATGTGACATTTATAGCAGGACCTAACATAAATCAATTATCCTATGGTAGTCAAAGTTGGCCTGGTGATGCAGATTTAGATGCACTTTTTGGTTTTAACACTAACAATGCGTCATCATTAGAGTTTGATTTTGTTGCCGATGTTGAGTCTGTTAGTCTTGATTTTTTAATGGCTTCTGAAGAATATGATGAAACGTTTCAGTGTAGTTTTGCAGACACATTTGCTTTTATATTAACAAATCTAAACACAGGTGTCTCAGAAAATTTAGCAGTGGTTCCAGGTACGACAACACCAATTGCTGTGACGACCGTTCATAATGGTCAAACTACTGCTTGTCCTGCAGTAAATGAAGCATTTTTTGATCGCTATAATTACTTGCCTTTTAATTCTCCGGAGAGTTCACCAATAGATTTTAATGGTCAAACTAAGGTTTTTATGCTCATGGGTGATTTAGACATTGGAAGTTCATACTCGATAAAGATAGTCATAGGAGATGCTTTAGATACTGTTTTTGATAGTGCTCTCTTTGTTAGAAACGACTCCTTTGGTGCTTTTCCTTCTATAGACCAACCTCCAGTTGCTGTTGTTGTAGAGGATGCAGATGAAAATGGAACAGAAGTGTTTGATTTAACGTCTAACGAAGCTGCAATGTTAGGAAGTGTAGATACCAATGTGTATTCATTTGTATTTACATATCACAGCAATCTATCTGATGCCGAAAGTGGTATTAATGCCATTTCAAATCCTGAAGCGTATACGAATACTTCAGCTATTGAAACCATTTTTGTGCGTATGACAAACCCATACACTGGTACAAGTATTACAGATAGTTTTCAAATCACAATAGATGCAGACTTACTTAGTGTAGACGATTTAGAACTTGATACGCTAACGCTATATCCAAATCCTGTAATAGATCAATTATTTATATATACGAGTACGTCACAAATAGAAAACGTTGAAGTGTATACGATTACTGGACAATTAGTAAAAACAAAAATCAATAACCAAGAGGATAGTATTTCAATTGATTTTTCTAATGTAAGTAACGGACTCTATTTGATAAAATTAACTTCGGAAAACGGAACTGTTTACAAACGTATCCTTAAATAATTTAGAAGGGAAGACTACTTAAATTCACGTTGTCTTTTAACCTCAAAAATTAAAACCCCAGCTGCAACAGATACATTCATACTATCAATCTCGCCTTGCATTGGGATGATTATGTTTTGCGTAGAAGCTTCTCGCCATGCATCGCTTAAACCATTGGCTTCTGTACCTACCACAATTGCAGTTGATTGAGTGTAATCTTGCTCGTGATAGTTTACGGCGTCTTGTAAAATAGCACTGTAAATTGAAATATTTTGGTCTTTTAAAAATTCAATAATAGTATTCGTGTCACCAAGGGCGATTTGATTTGTAAACACGCAACCTACACTAGATCGTATAATATTTGGGTTGTATAAATCACCTTTAGGGTTGGCAATTATAACAGCATCTACATGTGCAGCATCAGCAGTACGAAGGATGGCACCAATATTTCCTGGTTTTTCAGGAGCTTCTGCAACCAATATTAAAGGGTTTTTAGTCGGAAATTTTAAATCTTCTAGCTTATGGTGTTTCATTTCAGCAATAGCAATAACACCTTCGGTAGAACTACGATGTGCCAATTTTTCAAACACATCTCTAGAGATTTGAATGCGTTCTATTTCCGAAGATACAAGAGCGTTTAGATCATCTACAGAGACTAAGTCTGGATAAAATAATACCGTTTGTATCTTATAATTTGCTTTGGTAGCTAATCGTAATTCTCGCTGCCCTTCAATAATAAAAATACCTGTTTTTTTGCGCTCACGAGATTTATCTTTTAAAGCAAGAATTTGTTTTACCAGTTGATTTTGAGTACTCGTGATTTCTTTATAGTGCATTGTGTTAAAATTCAATATATTTTAAAGTCCACAAATTTACAGTTTATCGAGGATATACTGCGTTAATCTTTAAATAGTATTTAAAACCTATTTTATCATAGGGTAGGAAAATTAATAACATACATGTTATAGTAATGTACGAATCTTTTGTCATTTTGATATGGATTTGTAACTTGTAACAACCAATCAAACACTTATTTATGAAATCAAAATTACTCATTCCGCTATTTGCCCTCTTCTTTTCTTTTTTCACAAATGCTCAAAATCTTGTCATGCAAAATGGCTCTTGGACAGAATGTGATTTTGTATTAACAGATACTGGAGATGTCACTTCCAATTATGGCAACAACGAAGATCTCACATTAACTTTATGTCCACCAAATGATGGCGGTTACGTGTCATTAGAATTTTTAGATTTTTCTACACAATTAAATGAAGATTTTCTAGCCATTTATGATGGTGCTTCAGTCAATAGTCCATTAATTGGTTCATATTCAGGAACAAATGGTCCTGGTTTTGTTCAAGCAGATAATGCATCTGGTTGTTTAACCCTAAGATTTATAAGTAATAATACAGGCACAACAACAGGTTGGTCTGCAGAAGTATTATGTAATGAAGCTCCTTTTGTAATTAATCAGCCAAGTGATTATTTTGTGTGTGATGAAGACTTTGATGGCTTTTATGATTTTGACTTAACACAAAAGGATCAAGAAATCTTATCTGGTTTAAGTCCAAATAATTATCAAGTAACTTATCACGAGACGCAACAAGATGCAGTTGAAGGAATGAATTCTTTGATTAGTCCTTATACAAATATTGCAAATCCACAAACGATTTTTGTAAATGTAATAAGTAACAGTACAGGTAATACACAGCAAGTCTCGTTTGATCTTATAGTTGATTTTCCACCACTACCAAACTTATTAGATATTTATGAAATTTGTGATGGATCTTCGATTATTGTAGATTCTGGTTTAAATGATCCAAATTACTTTTACAATTGGTATTATGACGGATTTATTCTTCCAAACGAAACAGGACCTACTTTAGAAGTGACCCAAACAGGTTTTTATACATTCTCGGTATTTACGGAATCTAACTGTTCTTTTTACGCAGAATTTGAAGTCATCATTAATGATTTTGGTAACATTACATCTCCAACACCTTTAGTGGTTTGTGATGACGATGATGATGGTTTTGCAACTTTTACTTTAGAAGATAAAGTATCTGAAATCACTAACGGAATTGATAACCCAACACTTGTTGTTACATTTCATGAAACAGAAAGTGAAGCCGCTAATAATGTTAATGCATTAGCGTCTCCATATACTAATATCACACAATCTATTCAAACGCTATATGTTAGAGTCTCTACTATATTTGGTGATTGCTCAACAGTAGTTCAATTAGAATTAATTGTAGATGTCAATTGTGTCTCTTCATCGTCTGTAACTTTAAATGTATGTGGAGATGATCCAAACGGTTCAGTTGATGTTGATTTAACATCTCAAGAAACAAATATGGTAAATGGTGAAGACGCTTCGAATTTTACATTTGTATATTATTTATCTGAGGCAGAAGCAGATTCTCAAACAAACCCGATTACTAATCCAGATAATTATACTGTTACTGGTAATTCTATTACAATTTTTGTTAGAATAGAAGAGGTTGTTACTGGAGATAATGTGATTGAAACTATTTTTGTGAACTTTAATGTGAATCCACAAGTAGACTTTAATGGTCCTTATACGATTTGTACAGGAAACGAAATAGTATTAACACCATTTGTAAATGGAGGATCAGGAGCAGGATTTACATATTTATGGAATGAAGGCTCAACAGATCCTGAGATTGTTGTTTTTGAACCAGGATTATATTCCGTTACTGTAACAGATGTATTAACCGGTTGTTCTGGTTTTGCAGAAGTTCAAGTAGATTTAGGTGAAGCTGCAAATATTAATGCACCTCAAACTCTTACATCATGTGGTACTAATGGTGTTTTTGATTTAACTAGTATTATACCAGATGTATTAAATGGATTAGATCCAAACAATTATAATATTGCGTTTTACGACAATTTCAATAATGTATTTAATCAAATTAATTCGCTTGCTAATCCAGAACAGTATACTGCAACATCAAATCCTCAAACTGTTTATATAAGAATTGGTAACCTTAATGACGACTGTTTTGCATTTGGTGCCTTTGATCTTATTACAGAAGATTGTCCAATAACAATTGATTGCGAAGAAGGTCCTGTAAATACAACATATTGTTATGAACTTAACTCTGCAGACGAGTATACGTATACAAGTGCAGATGGTTCGCCAGTGCAAGTCACTTTTAATTCTGGTCAAGTAGAAGATACTTGGGATGAATTAACGGTGTTAGATACAGATGGAACTTTATTATACTCTGGATATGGAACTAATGGAGACCTTACAGGTTTAACATTTATGTCTTCTGGAGATACACTTACAATTTATGTAGATTCTGATGAAGTTTTTGCTTGCTCAACGGAGAATTATATACCTATAGACTACGATGTGAATTGTGTAGATTTGACTGCAGTACCAAACTGTACGTCAGTTTTAACTGCGCCAGTCAATGGTGATATTGATGTCAATGAAAATATAGATTTAACATGGACAGCAGCTTCTGGTCTAGTGGCTGGTTATAAATTAAATGTTGGTATTACTTCAGGAGGAAGTGAGGTTGTTGATAACCAAGATGTCGGAAATGTTTTAACTTATGATATTGGAACGTTAGATTATGAAATCACATATTATGTAACTATCACTGCATATAATGATAATGGTGACGCTTTAGATTGTAACGAAGAAAGTTTTACAACAAGAGTAAATCCAAATCAAACTGTAGTTTGTGATGATGGAGGCGTAAATACTATGTATTGCTATGCTAATAATGACACAACAGAGTTTAGTTTTCAAAGTGATAATGGAGAACCATTAACTATTTTCTTTAATGCAGGTGGTACAGAAGTTAACTATGATGAAGTGTCTATTATAGATTCTGATGGTTCTGTGATGAATCCAAATTTGCCTTACGGAAATGATGGTGATTTCTCAGGCTTGTCATACACATCTTCAGGAGGAACAATTACAGTAGCTTTTAGTAGCGATGGATCTGTAAGTTGTGCCAATGGAAATGCTTGTTGTACAGTACAATTTGATTTTGATGTGTATTGTTCAACTTCCGTAGGATTAATAGACGTTAATGCATTTGTAGATGCTAATGCAAATAGCATTTTTGATTCATCAGAACCTAGTTTTTCTAATGGTTATTTTACGTATGAAAAGAATAACGACGGAAACATCAATGTCGTAAACTCTTCAACTGGCTCATTTCAAATATTGAGTACTAGTGAAACAGATGTTTATGATGTAACATTTAATTTATATGAAGAGTCTTTGCCATGTTATGATATTACGACAAGTACATTTGATAATGTAAGTGTTGTTAACGGTTCAACCGAAACTTTAGATTTCGCAGTTGTAGAAGAACAAAGTTGTGAAGATCTTGCCGTTTATCTTATTAATTACTGGACACCACCAAGACCTGGCTTTAGTCATGAGAATTATTTAGTACTTGAAAATTTAGGACTTACAACAATTGTCTCTGGTACAGTAGAATTCACAACAGATCCTCTGCTTATATACAATGGCGTATTTAGCGTAAACCCAAGTTATACAGTGAATGCCACGGCAACTGGTTTTACAGTAGATTTTGTTAACCTACAACCTGGCGATGTTGAATATATTAATATATCATTAACCTGTCCAGCTTCGGTTGAATTAGGTGAGATTGTAACTAACACCGCAAGCTATATCACAGATACAAATGATTTAGTTGCTAGTAATAACTACTCAACATTATCTGAGTTGGTTGTTGGTTCTTGGGATCCAAATGATAAAAGAGAATCCCATGGTCCTAGAGTAAATTATGATGATTTTGCAGCATCAGATGAGTGGTTGTATTACACTATTCGTTTCCAGAACTTAGGTACAGCTGCTGCTGAATTTGTTAGAATAGATGATGCTTTAAATAGTCAATTAGATGCAACAACATTCCAAATGTTGAGGTCTAGTCATGATTATGTGGTTACAAGAACAGATACAGATTTAGAGTGGTTCTTTGAAGATATTAGTTTACCAGCAGAGCAAGATGATGCAGAAGGAAGCCAAGGTTTTGTGTATTTTAGAATTAAGCCAAATCCTGGATATGGTATTGGAGATATTATCCCAAATACAGCTTCAATTTTCTTTGACTTTAATGCGCCAGTGATCACCAATAGATTTGATACAGAGTTTGTTGAAGATGCACTATCTGTTGATGATTCAAACTTTATAGCGTTTGATATGTTTCCAAATCCTGCAAAAGATAAGGTGACCATAAGATTAAATGCTAATAACTTCGGAAATGTAACCGTTAATATCATTGATCTCCAAGGAAAGCTCATCTTAGAAAAGCAAATTTCCGAAGGAAATAATCTTGAATTGGATATTGCAGATTTACAAAGCGGACTCTATTTCGTGAAATTAAATGCAAATAATAAAAGCATAGTGAAAAAACTGATTATTGAATAGTTGAATTTAATTAGTTAAAGAAAGCCTCAGAAAAAATTCTGAGGCTTTTTTGTAAGCAATTCTTAGTAACTTCGTCAAAGTCAATTATTGAAAATAATTTAAATCAAAAGCAAATAGAGACCAATGAAATTAACTAGCTTATTACTCATCGTACTTTTAGTTTTTACATCTTGTAAAGACAACAAAACAACAGAGACCGTTGAGTCTATAGATTATTCTGAAGAAGAATTAGACATTACAACAAGTACGTACCCAGAAAATATTACTAATGTGTTTAATGCACATGGCGGAATAGATGCTTGGAGGACAATGAAGACCTTAAAGTTTACCATGCCTAAAGATACTGGCGATGAAATCACAACTACAGATTTGCATAACAGGTATTCTATTATAGAAATGCCAAAGCATACCATTGGTTATGATGGAGAAGTCGTTTGGTTGCAGAGTAAGGATGAAACTACTTATGATGGAAACCCAAAGTTTTATTATAACTTAATGTTCTATTTCTATGCTATGCCTTTTATTCTAGCTGATGATGGTATCATTTATGAGGATGTTGTGCCTTTAAGATTTGAAGGAAAAGCATATCCTGGTATTAAAGTGTCTTATGAAAGTGGAGTAGGAGAATCACCAGAAGATGAATATATATTATATTATGATCCTTCAACCAACGAAATGGCTTGGTTGGGATATACAGTGACTTATTTTAGTAAAGAAAAAAGTAAGAAGTGGTCTTTTATAAAGTATAGTGATTGGCAAACCGTAAACGGATTAAAGTTACCTAAACGATTAACATGGTTTAATGTTGAAGATAATTTGCCAACAACAGAACGTAACGATCGCAACTTTACTGATATTATATTAACAGACTCTTCTAAAGGTGCTGCATCATTTGCAATGCCAGCAAATGCAGAAGCAATCAAATAGTACAGTTTCTGTAATTAGAATCACACATAAAAAAACCTGTCTAGTATTACACTAGACAGGTTTTTTATTGAATAATTTTGGTGCTAATTTTGAGCTTCAAATTTTTTAGAATAACGTTCCCATAATTCAGTTTGATGTGTATCTAGACTTAATAGCCTACCATCAATAAACGCATGTGTTAAGATATTTGTTCTCATATCTAAAGCATCACCTTCACTAATAAATAAGGTAGCGCTTTTACCAACTTCTAAAGTTCCATACATTTTGTCTATACCAAGAATTTTGGCTGGATTTTGTGTAATTAACTGCAAAGCTTGCTCTTTAGTTAAACCATGTGCTACAGTTGTACCAGCGTAAAAAGGTAGGTTACGAGAATTCATACGTTCCATTTGTCCGCTAGTTTCCAACGCCACAGTAACACCTTTATCTGTTAATAATTTTGCTAATTTAAAAGGCATATCATAATCATCATCTGTTTGATTAGGTCTAGAATGTACACGTTGTAATAAAACAGCAATATTATTCTGTTTGAGCAAATCTGCAACCTTATGAGCTTCATAGCCTCCAACTACAACCATTTTTGAAACGTTGTTCGCTTTACTAAAGTTTATTGCATCTGTGATTCCTTTCTCATCATCTACATTAATATATAAAGTTTTAGATCCATCAAATAAGCCATTTGTAGCTTCATATGGTAAATGCGTTGCGGTTTTATCACCAGCCATATACGATTTTGTTGCACTAAAATAATCGTTAATTTCTGTAACTTGTTTGTCATAGTTTTTATTGACTTTCATTGCAGGATCTTCTCCTAGCCACCAACGACCTCTAGAAAAACTGCTTGGCCAATTCATGTGAATACCATCATCTTCTTTTATAACAGCGTCTTCCCAATTCCAAGCATCAAATTGTACGATAGAAGATGTACCAGAAATACGTCCGCCACGAGGTGTTATTTGACCTAATAAAACACCATTGGGTCTCATAGATTCGACAATTTTAGATTCTGTATTATAAGCTATTAAACTTCTAATATGTGGATTCCATGTGCCAAGTTCAGAATCATCATCTGTAGCTCTCACTGCACCTATTTCTACTAATCCTAATGTAGAATTAGGAACAATAAATCCAGGATACACATGTTTGCCACTACCATCTATGATTTCCATACCAGAAAGATCCATTTTAACAAGTGTCATATCTGCTACGGTTTTAAGTTTGCCATCTTCAAAAATGACGATACTGTTTTCAATGACGTTACCATTTCCAACATGAACAGTAGCTCCAGTTATAGCAATAGCTTTACTTTGTTTTGGAGCAGGTGTTTGCTGTGCGATACTAATAGAGAAACTAAGTACAGCTATCAGTAATAATTTTATATTGAGTGTTTTCATTTTCATTGATTTAGTGTTGTGCATGGTCTAAGTAATCACAATGCATTTGGTCTTTTTCTTTCTTCTTAATTGGTTGAGTTTTAAGACCTTTATTTTTAGCTTTCATCATATCATTAATGAGTACACTTTTCTCTTTTTTGATTTGAGA
>CAJQOA010000012.1 GCA_905479815.1 uncultured Psychroserpens sp. | reverse complement strand
GTCATTAACCAAGCAGATGCTGGCGCCCAAACAAAATCAAATGGTGGGAAAATAAAAGAGACGTAACCTAAGGCGTCAAAAAGGATTCCTATTATTAATTTTTTAGTTTTTGATGTGTTTTCTAATGTCATAAAATGTATTATAATTTACTTGTTATAAAGCAAATAACATTCCAAAGATGAAATTATGACAACTTAGCATTTATAAGGTTTAAAAATTCTGTTCTAGTTTCTATATTTTCAAAAGCACCTCTAAAACCAGAGGTTGTCGTTACTGAGTTTTGTTTTTGAACACCTCGCATCATCATACACATATGAGACGCTTCTATCACTACAGCTACACCTTCGGGTTTTAAAGTATCATTGATACAATCTAAAATTTGATGTGTTAAACGCTCTTGCACTTGAAGTCTGCGTGCAAAAACATCTACGATTCTTGGTAATTTACTTAACCCAACTATATGTCCGTTAGGAATGTACGCGATGTGTGCTTTTCCGAAGAAAGGAAGAATATGATGCTCGCAAAGCGAATAGACTTCTATGTCTTTCACAATGACCATATCATTATAAGATTCTTTAAACATGGCACCTTTAAGGATTTCGGCAGCATCTTGACTATAGCCTTGTGTTAAAAACTGCATGGCTTTTGAGGCACGTTCTGGAGTTTTTAAAAGCCCATCACGACTGGTGTCTTCTCCTAAATCTTCAATGATTTGTTTGTAACGTTGTTTAACGTCATCAGTGACTTTCATGTTATATTCTTCAAAGTTCTTATATGGCATTTTTCTTTTTGATTTAATTTTTAATAAAAATACGTAAAAAAAATCACACAAAATCAATGCTAGATTGAGATTAAACATTAACAGTAATGCTTTCATTTTAACTTTTGTTTATGAAAAATCAGGCTTTAGCATACCTAGATTTGTAACACCTAACTGTAACAAATTAAATTTTATGGTGTCTTTGTAATAATCAAACACTAATCATCAATCAATTAATCAATGAATTTTCAATCATTCCTTGCTGCCTTTTTATTAATGTGTGCGCTTACACATGCTCAAGAAAAAAAGCAACTACAAATAGAAAGAACAGGCACACCACCAAAAATAGACGGCGTTTTAGATGATGCTGTATGGCAAACTGCAGATATCGCTTCAGATTTTATTCAATTTAGACCAGAAATGGGTGTCACACTTCAACCCCATCAAAAGACTATTGTAAAAATGGCCTATGATGATAATGCCATTTATGTCTCTGCGTATTTAAAAGATAAGCCAGAAGATATTCAAACACAATTTACAAGTAGAGATAATTTTGGTAATTCTGATTTCTTTGGCATAGTCATCAACCCAAATAACGATGGCCAAAACGATACTGAGTTTTTTGTATTTAGTTCTGGCACTCAAGCAGATGCAGTAGCATCGCCAAGTAATGGTGAAGATTTTGGATGGAATGCAGTTTGGGATAGCGCAGTTAAACATGTTGATGATGGATGGATTATAGAGGTGAAAATCCCATATAGAGCTTTACGATTTTCTAATGAAGCTATACAAACTTGGGGCATACAATTCCATAGACGATTTCGTTTAGATAATTCACAGTATTCATGGAGTCCTATTGATAGAACAAAAGGAAATATTGGGTTGTATAATGGAGAGTTAGTAGGAATCCAAAATATAGAACCTCCTACCCGATTAAGCTTTTATCCGTTTTTATCTACTGTATTTGATAGTAATAAGAAGCCTAAATATAATGTAGGCGCAGATGTAAAGTTTGGTTTAACAGAAAACTTCACATTAGATGCTACGCTTATTCCAGATTTTAGCCAAGCTGCTTTTGATAATGTTCGTTTAAATCTTGGCCCTTTTGAGCAAACCTTTGGAGAACAACGTCAATTTTTTAAAGAAGGTGTCGATTTATTCAGTAAAGGGAATTTATTCTTTTCTAGACGTATTGGAAACGCGCCTATTGGTAGCCCCGAATTAGGAGACAATGAAGAGATACAAGATTTCCCAAATGAAGTTAAAACAATAAATGCCCTAAAGGTTTCTGGACGAACAAAAAAAGGTTTAGGTATTGGCTTCTTTAATGCGGTTACAGAAAGAACTGAAGCCCGAATTAAAGACACACTTACCAATGATACTAGAAGTGCAGTTGTTGAGCCATTAGCTAATTATAATATTTTAGTTGTAGACCAACAATTTAACAGTAACTCTTCTGTAAGTTTTATAAACACTAATGTAACTAGAGATGGTCATTTTAGAGATGGTAACGTTACTGGATTATTAGCAGATATTTACAATAAGAGAAACACTTATAATATTCGTGGTCAAGTTAAAATGAGTAATGTAAATCTTGACGATGGTATACAAACAGGATTAAGTTCCTTTTTCATGATAAGAAAGGTTCATGGTAATTATCGTTATAGTTTTGATCATAGTTTTTCTAATGAAAAATATGACATAAATGATCTTGGTTTAAATTTTAGAAATAACTTTAATAATTTTGGTATAGATGCATCATATGAAATTTTTGAGCCTTCAAAAAAGTTAAATAATTTTAGAATTAATACTTGGGTAAATTATAGACGTCTTTATAAGCCTAGCACGTTTACAGGAACCAATTTTGGGGTTAATATGAACGCTCAAACAAAAAAATTAATGTGGTTTGGCGCTAATTTTAACTTCCAACCTGGAAAGCAGTTTGATTTCTTTGAACCTAGAGATTTTGAAAACAAAAGATTCTTTATCTACAAGAATGTTGGAAGCATAGGTGGTTGGTTTGAAACTAATAGTAATAAAAAAGCTTCCGTAGAAGTTAATGGAGGTCTTTTTCATGCTTTTGATAAAGAAAGAGATCTATTTGGATACAACATTGAAATAGAGCCAACGTATAGATTTAGCGACAAGTTCTTTGTCAATTATGGATTCTCATATCAAAACAATAAAGGCAGCAGAGGTTTTGTAACCAATATTGATGATGATATTGTTTTTGGAGAACGTAACATTGTATCAATAGAAAATAGTATTTCTAGTAGTTATAGTTTTAATCCATTTCACACATTAACACTCTCTTTTAGAAACTTCTGGTCTACTGTAAATTATGATGAAGGTCTATTTGCTTTACAAGAAGATGGTCGTTTAAATAGAGATGATGATTATACAACTTCAGATATTTCTGATCCAAATGTAAATTTTAATACTTGGAATTTAGATTTAAGCTATACTTGGCAAGTTGCTCCAGGAAGCTTTTTAACTGCACTATATAGAAATAGATTATTTGATTCTAGTAATGCTTCAGAAGATTCTTATTTTGACAGTCTAAATACGTTATTAGATCAACCTATTCAACATACGTTTTCTGTAAGACTTCAATATTTCATTGATTATAATGGTATAAAAAATGTCTTTAAAAAGAGAAACAAAAATGGTAATAAACTAAGTAGAGCTTCTAATAATGGTTTTGATTCAAATAATAGATTTGGTCCAAACTACCGCATTTTGTAAATTATCCATATTAAAGTAGTATTTTCGAAACTCATTTTTATTAGATGATTAAAGCAAAAAACATTCATAAATATTACGGTGATTTACACGTCTTAAAAGGTGTAGACTTAAACATTAAAAAAGGTGAGGTTGTATCTATCGTCGGTGCATCTGGTGCTGGAAAAACGACGCTACTCCAAATTATTGGTACATTAGATCAAATTGATAAAACCACATCTAGCGAATTAGTAATTAATGATGTGTCTATTCCACAATTAGGTGATAAAGCTTTAGCAAAGTTTAGAAATGAACACATCGGTTTTATATTTCAATTTCATCAATTATTACCAGAGTTTACAGCTTTAGAAAATGTTTGTATTCCTGCTTTTATCTTCGGAAAATCACAATTAGAAGCAGAAACTCGAGCCAAAGAATTATTAGACTTTCTAGGACTTTCTCATCGTTACAATCATAACCCAAACGAATTATCTGGAGGAGAGCAACAACGTGTTGCAGTAGCAAGAGCTTTGGTTAATAATCCAAGTTTAATCTTTGCTGATGAACCTTCTGGGAACTTAGATAGTGAATCTGCAGAAAATCTTCACAACCTCTTTTTCAAACTACGTGATGAATTTGGTCAAACTTTCGTTATTGTAACTCACAACGAGGAACTAGCAGATATGGCAGATAGAAAGTTAACAATGGTTGACGGGAAAATTGTTGGGTAATTTAAATTGTTATCACCTACTCCACAACGATTAAACTCCTTGCTTCAATCTCAACACGTTCACCAAAAGTGAAATCAAAATAGTTGGCATCCCCTTTAATCCCTTTGACCTCTAATTTAGCACGTCCAGTTTCTAATCCGTTTTTATCAAAAACTTTTACACGTAAAATATCATTAAAACCTTTATCGAAAATAAGATATAGAGTGAGTAAATTATCATTTCCACCTAAAGGGTTATCGGTTATTTCATATTTCCCTGTACTCAATCCTTTTTCTTTTAAATTAGGAGATAGCTTAATTTTAGCTTCAAGGGTTTTATCAATCCCTTCTGAAATACCTTCTGCAAACTCTGTTGCAGATTGACCAACGGCTTCTCCACCTGCATTTATAGTGTCTTGAGTTTTATTTTTAATGCGTTCACAAGAACATAATGTAAAGAGCACTAATGAGAGAATATAAATTTTAGAGTTCATAGGTATAGATTGAAATTTCATATCAAAAATAACGGTTTCCTTGTAAATAGAATATAAAGAAATGTAACTTTGTTTTACAAGCGCTAAAAAAAAGAACGCCATGCTAAATTTCAACTTCAAAGAAAATTATATTTTAGAAGACGATTTTGTGAAATTAAGTCCTCTAAAAATTGAGCATGTTGAACAACTATTAGACATTGCAAATGAGTCTGATATTTGGAAATACTCTTTCATAAAAGGAAATGGGATAGAAAATCTAACCAAATATATCCAAGCAGCTATTGACAATCAAAAAGCTAAAAAAGAGTACCCTTTTGTGGTTTTTGATAAAACTAAAAATGAATTTGCAGGAAGCACAAGATACTGTGAAATTAATCCAATCTTAAAAGCAATACGATTAGGCTATACTTGGTATGGTAAAGAATTTAGAGGAACTGGTTTAAACAAACATTGCAAATATGTATTATTTCAATTTGCTTTTGAACACATGGACGTTGAAAGAATTGGCCTTGGCTCATACATTGAAAATGAAATAAGTATTGCTGCAATGGAAAGTGTAGGATGTAAAAAAGAAGGCGTTTTACGTGGCATATTTCCTGCAACTAACGGGATTGGAAGAACTGACGCTGTTTTAATGAGTATTCTTAAAAATGAATGGAATGATACTGTGAAATTTGAATTAGAAAACAAATTGAATAAAAAACGTAAAGACACGTGAACAAAAAAGACCTCAAAGAATTTCTAGACACTAAAGTAGAACAATACAATCACCCAAAGTTTATTGAGAGTGATCCTATTCAAATTCCGCATCAATTTTCAAAAAAAGAAGATATTGAGATTTCGGGGTTTTTAACTGCAACTATTGCTTGGGGAAATCGAAAAAGCATAATTAATAATGCAAATAAGATGATGGCTTTTCTTGATCAATCACCTCACGATTTTATTATAAATCATGAAGATGATGACCTTGAGAAATTACTCCCTTTTGTTCATAGAACGTTTAATGGTAATGATTTTATTCAGTTTATAAAAAGTTTAAAGCATATTTACACAAATCACGATGGGTTAGAATCTGTGTTTTCAAAATCTTCCAGAGAGCAGAATTTTCAGCACGCCATCCATAATTTCAAAAACGTTTTTTTTGAGATTGACCACTTAGAACGCACTAAAAAGCATGTTAGTGACCCTTTGAAGAATTCCGCAGCAAAACGCATCAACATGTATTTAAGATGGATGGTGAGACAGGATAATAATGGTGTAGATTTTGGGATTTGGAAAAGCATCTCTCCTGGGCTTTTATCGTGTCCTTTAGATGTCCATTCTGGTAACGTAGCAAGGAAATTAAAACTCTTAACACGCAAACAAAACGATGGCAAAGCCCTTTTAGAACTGGATACAGCCTTACGAAAACTAGATCCTAACGATCCTGTCAAATATGATTTTGCTTTGTTTGGATTGGGCGTTTTTGAAGGGTTCTAATAAAAAAGACTGATACACATTATAAATGCGTATCAGTCTTTTATTATTTAAAGATAAGCTAGTATTATCCTTTTAACCAAGCATTTCTAAGTTCTACTTGTTTTGCTGTAGCATTTTCCTTTTCCGCTAATTTCTCAGCCATTGTATAAGATTTTGTCAATGCTGTTTTAATAACAACATCTTTACCAGCTCTCTCAAGCACAACATATATGTCTTGACCTGGTTGCCATTGGTACATAGCACCAAGCATTGCTTGTGCATTTTGCATCGTCAATGTTTCACCATTTACTGATTTAATAACATCGCCTGGTAAAACACCTTGATCTGCCCAGAAACTATTGTTTGCTACGCCTTCAGAAAAGAAAATAACCATTTTTTCACGATCAGCATCAAATATAAAACCCTTACCATCTTGGATGTAATTCGTTTCTATTCTTGCTTCTCCAATTTCTAATCCAACTTTTTCAAAAAATGCATTATAATTAATTGGCGTTGTTCCAACCACATGAGTATTTAAAAATTCGCCTACTGATGGATAAGTCATAGCAGTAATTTCTGCAATAAGATTATCATCTACAAATGGTTTTTCTTTACCATATTTAGCAGATAACTCTTTCATAAGAGATAACATACTTCTATTACCATTACTTTCTTCACGCATTAAAATATCAATACACATCCCAATCAAAGCACCTTTTTGGTAGACATTACCATAATTAGCTTTGTACGGCTCGTCAATTACATTTTCACTCATTACGGTGAAACTCATTGAGTCGTCCATAGTTTTAGACCTCCTTATTTTTGTATACATTGTATTATAATACGCATCTGCATCTACCAAACCTTCATACACTTGAAAATGCTGAGCAAAATATTCTGTAACACCTTCATACATCCATAAGTGTTTAGAAAATGTTGGTTCATAATAATCAAAGTAATGTACATCTTCAGAATGTACAGAAAGAGGCGTTACAATATGAAAAAACTCATGAGCAACAACATCAACCATTGAAGCTGCTAATCGTTCTTTTGTAGATTGCTCTGGCAAAACAACAACTGTAGATGTATGATGCTCTAATGCACCAAAACCTTTGGGAGCTTCTGGACTTCCATCTGATAAGTATAAATAAATATCATAACGAGGTGTCGCATTAACATCTCCTAAATATGATTTTTGAGCTTCCATCATTTTAAAAACGGTTTCTTTTAAGCTAGCAGCAGTATGTACAGTATTAGGTGAGTATACACTCAATACAATCTTAATATCACCAACCATAAACTCTTCAACATCTAACTTCCCATACATCATTGGGTTATCTGCAATATCAAAATAGCGTGGTGCGAGATAAGACGTCGTAATTTGTGTACCATCGCTACTAGACTTTGTATTTGTATTTTGTAATGCTGATGTGCGCACAAAACTTGCTGGTGCAGTTACATCTAAAGTATATTGTGAATTTTTTAAAGAATCAAAATACCCAATAAAACCATATAAATTCAATACATAATTATTTGGTTCAATATTAGTTCCTGAAGGTGAAAAAGGTATTTCTCCTCCAATTCCTCCGGTTGCACCTTCTTGATCATATGTATCATTGACCATATATTCAATTTTATCAAGGTTAGTTGCGTTGCTAATTGTCCAAGTATTATCATCAACTCGCGTTACAGGCATCGCTTCTCCTTTATAATTAAGAGCTTTAAAATCATCTACATACTTACCAAAATCACTAATTGAGTATGTTCCTTGAACTACTTTTGGTAATCTATAAGTTACTGTTTCTTCAACAAATCGTCCAGGATTTATAGTTACAGGCGCTTTATCTTCTTTTATTGAAGACAAATTAATTGAAGTTGAAATTGGGTTTACTGTTGCTAAATCATCTACCGTAGTTTTTGAACCTCCACAAGAGATTAACAAAGCTCCTAAAGCAAACGTTGATAAAATATATTTCATGTTATTATTTAATAGGGTTTATTTTTCAATTTTTAGTCTTGCAAAATTACAATCTGTTACCACTAATTTAGCTAAGGTTTTGTTAAAATGGTACTTTTGCAAGATGCAGAAACCACTTATCAGCATTCTCATACCTTTTAAAAACACGTCACAGTATTTGACCGAATGTTTAGACTCTATAATTAATCAGAGCTACACAAATTGGGAATTGCTCATTGTTGACGATCACTCAACAGATGATAGTTATGCTATTGTTCTCGCTTTAGCGGAAATGGATACACGTATAAAATTGCTGAAAAACTCAGGCCATGGTATTATAGAGGGCTTACGTTTGGCGTATTCTGAAAGTAACGGTTCATACATCACAAGAATGGATAGTGATGATATAATGCATCCAGATAAGTTAAATATCATGCTTAAAGATTTACAAACTCATGGTAAGAAACATATCGCATTAGGTTTGGTAAAGTATTTTAGTGACAATGGTATTGGAGATGGTTATGCTAGATATGAATCCTGGCTAAATGGCTTGACTCTAAAAGGCAAAAACTATTCTGAAATATATAAAGAGTGTGTCATTCCATCGCCTTGTTGGATGATTCACAGAGAAGATTTTAATTTTTGTGGTGCCTTTTCATCAAATCGCTATCCAGAAGATTATGATTTAACATTTAGGTTTTATAAAAATGAAATACGCTGTATTCCAGCCACATCTGTTTTACATTATTGGAGAGATTACAGCACCAGAGCTTCGCGAACCGATGACCATTATGCCGAAAATCATTTCCTAGAACTTAAAGTTGATTACTTCTTAGCGCTTAATTATGAAGCATCAAGACCATTAACAATTTGGGGTGCAGGTCAAAAAGGAAAAAAAGTAGCACAGCTTTTACAAAAAAAAGAAGTTCCTTTTATCTGGATTTGTGATAACCCAAAAAAAATAGGAAAGCATATTTACAATGAGTTACTATATAGCTTTGAGCATTTAAACACTTTAGAGCATCCTCAAAGCATAGTTAGTGTTGCTAATACTGAAGCTCAGCTAGAAATTAAGACCTATCTTAAAACACAAGACATGGAATCTATGGTTGATTATTTTTTCTTTTGCTAAAAATAATCAACGTCAAAAAAAGTATGTGTTAAATTTCTCAAAACCAAAAGCAACAAATCGCCTATCATTTTCTATATTTGATTTCTAACAAAAACAATCCCAAAAACAGGAATGCAGTTTAAACACCCAGAACTTCTTTACGCTTTACTCCTGCTCATTATTCCTATTATTGTTCACTTATTTCAGCTTAGAAAATTTAAGAGCGTTCCATTTACTAATGTTCAGTTTTTAAAAGAACTCACCATACAAACACGTAAAAGTTCACAAATAAAAAAATGGCTCACCTTAATTACAAGAATGTTGCTACTTGCTTGTGTCATTATTGCTTTTGCGCAACCTTATATTTCTAATTCTGATAGTTTTAATACAAAAAGTGAAACCGTCATCTATCTTGATAATTCGTTTAGTATGCAATCGCCAAGTAATAATGGCAGTTTGCTCAATACAGCAATACAAGACATTATAGAGAATATTGATGAAAATGAACAAATTTCAATTTTTACGAATGATGCAAATTTTAATAAAACGAGCATAAAAGCGATAAAGAATGATTTAATTCAATTAAAACATTCTCCAAGTCAATTAGCTTATGATGCAACTATCTTAAAAGGAAAGAAATTATTTTCTAATGATGAAAGTTCTATTAAGAATTTAGTTTTAGTATCCGATTTTCAACAAAAAAATGAAAATCTCACAGCTACAAATGATAGTTTAATAAACCTAAAACTTGTTCAACTCAAACCTTCAAATCAAAGCAATATTTCAATAGATAGCGTTTATATTTCAAAAACTACTGTTGAAAATTTAGAGCTTTCTGTGAGAATTAAAAATCAAGGTGACGCTATTGAAACCTTACCAGTCTCGCTATTTAACGACGATAAACTTATTGCTAAAACGGCTGTTTCTATTACAGATGAAGCAACAACAAGTTTTACGATACCAACAAATTCAATTTTTAATGGTCGTCTTGTTATTGATGATAGTAATCTTCAATATGATAACACATTGTATTTTAATATAGATCAACGTGAAAAAATAAATGTATTGGCAATCAACGAAACTGATGATACATTTCTTCAAAAAATTTACACAAGTGATGAATTTCAATATACAGCTTCAAATTTTAGCGCATTAAATTACAATACGCTTGAACAACAAAATTTAATCATCTTAAATGAATTAAAAGATATTCCCAATTCTCTTACAACTGCCTTAAAAGCGTTTACAGATAATGGTGGTAAACTACTAATCATTCCTTCAAATACTATTAGAGTAAATAATTATAATCAATTATTTAATGGGTATGGGTTATCTAATTTTGGTGGATTAAATTCTGTAGAAAAGAAAATCACTACGATTAATTATTCACATCCACTATTGACTAATGTTTTTGATAAACGAGTTACTAATTTTCAATATCCTAAAGTGAATGCGTTTTATGCAAATGCAACACCTTCAGTGTCTTCAATTTTAAGTTTTGAAGATGGTAGTTCCTTTTTGGCTAAAAGTGGTAATGCGTTTCGTTTTTCGGCAGCAATTGAAAGTAAAAATTCTAATTTCAAAAACTCACCTCTCATCGTTCCTGTATTGTATAATATTGGAAAACAGAGTTTAAAAACTGGAAATCTATATTACACTATTGGAGAAGAAAACACTATTGATGTCGCTACACAATTGCAACAAGATGACATTCTAACTTTGGTAAATGGCGAAAACTCTGTGATTCCGTTACAGCAAACATATGATAACAAAGTAGAGTTAACTACCAATACATATCCTGATGTTGCTGGTATTGTTTCTGTGAAAAACAAAGCTGCTTTTCTAAAAAATTTAAGTTTCAATTTTAATCGTAGTGAGAGTAATCTCAACTATTTTGATACTCAAAATATAACCAACACTAGTTTGGATAATTCGGTAGCATCTGCGATAAGTGATATCAAAAGTGCAACTAATGTTAACGAACTATGGAAATGGTTTGTTATTTTTGCAGTGATTTTCTTAATTATTGAAATGCTCATCTTAAAATTTCTAAAATGAACGTACTTGTAAAATCTGCCACAATAGTTGACCCTAAAAGCGATTTTCACAATCAAACCGTTGATATTCTAATTGAAAAGGGATTGATTTCTCAAATTTCAAAACGTATTCAAAATCCAAAAAACTACAAAGAAATTAAATTGGATAATCTCCATGTCTCACAAGGTTGGTTTGATAGTTCTGTAAATTTTGGGGAACCTGGATATGAAGAACGTGAGACGATTGAAAACGGACTTAAAACTGCGGCACACTCAGGTTTTACTTCGGTTGCAGTTAATTCAAATACGAACCCTGTCATTGATAGTTATGCAGATATTTCTTTTCTAAAATCTAAATCTTCCAAAAATGCAGTCCAATTATTACCAATTGGAGCCTTAACAAAACATAGCAATGGAACTGAATTAGCAGAATTATTTGATATGACATCTGCAGGTGCTGTTGCGTTTTATGATTATCAAAAACCAATTGACAATCCAAACATGATGAAGCTCGCTTTGCAATATGCAAGCAATTTTGGAGGTTTAGTTTGTTCATTTCCGCAGGAATCAAAAATTTCGGGATTAGGCGTTATGAACGAAAATGTAACAAGCACGTCCATAGGTTTAAAAGGAAATCCATCTTTAGCAGAAGAATTACAAATTGCTAGAGATTTATTTATTTTAGAATATACAGAAGGTAAACTTCATATCCCAACTATTTCTACAGCAAAATCGGTTGAATTGATTAGAGCTGCAAAACAGAAAAAATTAGACGTTACTTGCAGTGTCGCTATTCACAATTTGTTATTTACAGATGATAATTTAACATCATTTGACACTAATTTTAAAGTATTACCTCCTTTGAGAACTCAAAACGATATAGATGCGTTAATTGATGGTCTTAAAGATGGAACCATTGATATGGTTACAAGTGATCACAACCCTCTAGACATTGAACATAAGAAGATAGAATTTGATTATGCTAAATATGGCACTATCGGTTTAGAAAGCGCTTTTGGAGCTTTGAATTCAATATTTACAGTAAAGAAAACTGTTGAACTACTCACAAAAGGGAAAGAACGTTTTAAAGTTGAAAGCACTCCTATATCAGTTGGAAATGAAGCTAACTTAGCTCTATTCAATCCCAATGAAACGTATAATTTCTCTTTAAAAAATATCATATCGACCTCTAAGAATTCTATGTTTATTGACAAAGAATTAAAAGGGACTGTTTATGGTATTATTTCTAATAATCAATTGACACTTAATTAATAATGAACGAACATATAATCAAGGAAGGTAGAAAATTAGCTTGTATTAGTTATCTGCCAATCTTCGGGACACTTATCGCCTACTTTCTTAACGCAGATAGAAAAAACCAGTTTACTAATTTTCATATTAGACAAGCCTTAGGTATTTGGATTTTTTATTTTATTTGTGGGATTAGTGTAAGCAATATAGATTCTGCTATGTTGAGATTATGCCTTTGGGTCTTTTTTGGAACACTATTGCTTTATGGTTTCATTATGGCTTACACAGGAAAATATCAAACAGTTCCAGTTATAGGACCATTATTTCAAAAATGGTTTTCTAATATAGGTAAATAAAAATATGACTTTACACCACATCACCAGACCATCATCTCTTAAAGAAAACGCACCATTACTAATCATGTGTCATGGTTATGGTAGTGATGAAAACGATTTGTTTTCGTTTGCTCAGGAATTATCAGAGGAACTTTTTATCATTTCTGTACGTGCACCATATCCAATGCAACCTTATGGAAACGCTTGGTACGCAATAAATTTTGATGCTAATCAAAACAAATGGAATGATGTAGAACAAGCTGTAGAATCTAGAGATAAAATTGCCAATTTTATTGATGAAACTTGCGCAAAATATCCAGTAAACAAAGATAATGTCACAATCTTAGGGTTTAGCCAAGGCACCATTTTGAGTTATGCTGTAGCACTCACCTATCCAGAAAAAGTTAAAAATATTATCGCTTTAAGCGGTTACGTTAGCGAAGATATGCTTAACAATGATTTAGAGAGTAAGGACTATTCACATCTAGATTTTTATTGTTCCCACGGAAGCGCAGATCAAGTCATTCCTGCTGATTGGGCTAGAAAAGCGCCTAAATTTTTGGATGCACTACATATTAAAAATACGTATTCAGAATTCCCTGTTGGCCATGGCGTTGCTCCTCAAAATTTTTATGAATTAAAAAATTGGTTAGAGACGCGCATATAATTTTATTGTCATTATGAGGATTTAGTAATTTCAAATAATATTTTTAAATTGCTTTATAAACTCAAAAGATGACAACATAAATCATGAACTACCTTCTCACCAACCAAGAAACAGACCGTTTGCAGTTTAGACTAGTCACTGCAGCAGATTATGATACTTGGTTCCCTTTATTCAAAGAAGATAACGTTGCTAAGTTTTTAGGCATGCCAGATGGTTTGTCACAAACCGAACAATGCGACTATTGGTTTAAAAAAGTGTTCCATAGATATGAAAATAATCTTGGAGGCATGAATGCTCTTATAGATAAACAAACTGGCAATTTTATTGGACAAGCAGGATTACTTATACAAACCGTTCAGGATGAAGAGCGCTTAGAAATTGGGTATTCTATTCTACCAAAGTATTGGGGTAAAGGTTATGCTCAAGAAGCTGCTATAAAATGTAGGGATTTTTGTTTTAAAAATGAGTTGAGAGATACAATCATTTCTATGATGCATGTTGACAATATTGCTTCGGAAATCGTCGCCTTTAAAAACGGCATGACCTTTGAAAAACAAGTTGATGACTATAAAATTTTTAGTGTTTCTAGAGCGCAATGGCTCAAAAGCAAATAACCAACAATTAATATTTAAGGCTGATACAAAATAGACTCAATCACCTTAAATTTTAAATTCTTCTTATCTTCTATATCATACGCTAAAAGCATTTCTCCCCAATATGTGCCATCTGTAAAACTAACGACAATCCATTTATGGTTAATCATTCGTATTTGATCAATAAGCATTTTGCTACCTGTCATTGACGCATAAGGAACCAGTGGGTGATCTTCTGTCTCATAAATATTGAGATTCATGAGTTCATCCTTTATAAAGGGTACAAATTCTGAAATACGATACCCTTGATTTTCCCAATAGGTCATTGCATCGTCATTTGTATCAAACTTAAATGTATACAGATCTGTAGCTTTAATATCTTCCATGGTACGTATAGAGTCCTTTAATTCTGTATTCTCTTCCATGTATCTAGTGAGTTTCTTGTCGTAACTCTCAATAATATTTTTTGAGTTTACAAATTGAAAAATCACGAGTAATAACGTGAAAATAAACAGGTACATAAAAAGTCTTTTCTTCATCTTTTATAATTCTATGGTTAAGTTATCGTAAGCTAAATAAACGTTTTCTGGCAAACTTTGTTGCACTATATCATGAAAACCTAAATAGTGGCTAATATGTGTTAAGTATGCAGTTTCTGGTTGTACTTTGTTAATAAATGCAAGTGCTTCTTCTAGATTAAAATGTGACATATGTTCTTTTTCTCGCAGCGCATTCACAACCAATACTTTTACACCTTTTAGTTTTTCAACTTCTTCGTGAGCTATTGTTTTCATATCTGTCAAATACGCAAAATCTCCAAATCGAAACCCAAATACTTGAAGTTTATGATGGTAGCCATTAATTGGTATTACAGTTACATTTCCGAGAAGAAAGGGTTCGTTTTTTATTTCATTCTGAATCACACTAGGAACTCCAGGATACTTATCTTTTGTTGTAAAAATATAATTGAAACGTTTAGTTAATTCTTGTAAAACACGTTTATGAGCATAAAATGGAATATCACCTTGTCGAAAATAAAACGGACGAATATCATCCAATCCAGCAGTATGATCTGCATGTTCATGGGTGAAAACGATGCCATCAATCTTACTGCAATTGGTTCTTAGCATTTGTTGCCTAAAATCTGGTCCGCAATCAATTACATAAGCATTATCACCCCATTCTATCAACACAGATACTCTTAAACGTTTATCTTTTGGGTTAGTACTCAGACACACAGGATGATCGCTCCCAATAACTGGAATTCCCTGCGATGTACCTGTGCCCAAAAATGTTACTTTCAATGCCAATTTTATTTACAACAAAAATAAAACTAATTTTTTTAGTTTGACCTGCTATTTTAATACCTTTGTGTAGTTGACAAAACCCAGACTATAAAATGGAAATAACCTTAAAAGGAGATAAAGAGTTTGCTGAGATTCCGTCGTTAAGAACGAAATGTTTACGCATTAACTTAAACGAAAACATCTACGGAACCTTTGCAGAGATTGGTGCTGGACAAGAAACTGTACGTCAGTTTTTTAGAGCTGGAGGTGGATCTGGTACTATAGCAAAAGCAATGTCTGCTTATGACAAAGCTTTTAGTGATGCTATATATGGTATTGAAGATGACAAAAGATATGTTACCGAAGCACGTCTTAGAAAAATGTTAGACCATGAAGTTAATCTGGTTGAAGAACGTATTTTAAGAGAAGCACATCCAAATAAAATGTTTTTCGCTTACGCAAATACGGTTGCAACTATTGATTTTGCAAAGAAATACAAAGGTCATGGTTGGGTAGGTATCAAATATCAAGTAGATCCAGATCAAGGCTATAACCAAATTGTTTTACACCTTAGATTTAAGGAAACAGATGCTAGATTGCAACAAGAAACTTTAGGTATTTTAGGTACTAATCTAATTTATGGTGCATACTACAAGTATAATGAACCTAAAAAACTCTTACGTTATTTATATGACCACTTAGACAAAGATCAAGTAGAAATTGATACTATTAATTTTGAAGGCCCTGTTTTTGAAAACGTTGATAACCGTTTAATGAGTTTACAACTGGTAAAAAATGGTATGACAGATGCTGTCATGTTCGCACCAGATGGGAACAATGTATTACCAGCCCGAGTACTTTATAAAAAGAACATTTTGACACTACGTGGTAGTTTTAGACCCGTAACTAAAGTCAATATGGACATGTATAAGAAGTCTTATGAAATGTTCATTAAAGAAAATAAAGTTGATTTAAATAAAACTCAAGTCATTTTTGAAATTACATTATCTAACCTTCGAGCAGAAGGTGAAATTGATGAGCAAGATTTTATGGATCGCGCAAAATTGTTGTGCTCTTTAGGGCAAACAGTACTAATTTCAAACTTTCAAGAGTATTATAAATTGGTTGAATACTTCTCTCAATACACGAGAGCTCGTATGGGATTAGCAATGGGAGTTAATAACCTTGTTGATATTTTTGATGAGAAATATTACCGTCATTTAAGTGGTGGTATTTTAGAGGCTTTTGGTAAATTATTCTACAAAGATTTGAGAGTTTATCTATATCCAATGAAAAACAAAGATGGTACACTAACAAATAGTGAAAACTTAAAAGTGCATCCACGTATGAAAGAACTCTACAAGTTCTTTAAATATAATGGTAAAGTTGTGGATATCGCTGACTACGACCAAACTACATTATCTGTATTCTCAAGAACTGTATTAAAGATGATTGCCAAAGGTGATGATGGTTGGGAAAACATGCTACCAGAAGGTGTATCAAATCTCATCAAGGAGAAAAGCCTATTTGGTTGTGAAACAGAAGAAATACATTTGGGAGAGTAATCCAAAATTTTTTATATAAAGAAACCGCATGATAATCATGCGGTTTCTTTCATTTATAAGGCATTGTATTTATTTCACTTCGGAACTATTAAAACTAGACATCTATCTAGATTAGGTATCCATTAGATCTAGTCTGCCAATATCTGCGTAGTATGATCTTTTGTTTTCACTTTAGTAATAACATTTTCAATCACACCTTTTTCGTCAATAATGAATGTTGTTCTATGAATGCCATCATATTCTCTTCCCATAAACTTCTTTGGTCCCCAAACTCCAAAAGCTTCTATAACAGACTTATCTTCATCTGCTAAAAGTGGGTATTGAAACCCGTATTTTGTTTTAAAATTAGATTGACGCTTTGCGCTATCTGCACTAACACCTAAAATTTCATATCCTAGAGATTGAAAACGCTCAAAATTATCATTTAAATTACACGCTTCTACCGTACACCCTGGTGTACTTGCTTTAGGATAAAAGAAAACAACTAATTTTTTTCCTTTATAATCTCCTAAAGAAATAGTATTCCCTTGTTCGTCTTGTGCTGTGAAATTTGGAGCATTATCTCCTGCTTTTAATTGCGTCATAATTGTTAACTTTGATTTCAGTAAAAATACGACTTATGACTAAGCAAGAAAAGGTAGATTTTGTTATTAATACGTTAAAAGAATTGTACCCAACAATTCCAGTTCCGTTAGACCACAAAGATCCTTATACATTATTAATTGCTGTATTAATGTCTGCGCAGAGTACAGATGTTCGCGTTAATAAAATTACCCCTCTTCTATTTGCAAAAGCAGATAACCCTCATGATATGATTAAATTGACCGTAGAAGAGATTCGTGAGATCATAAAACCTGTAGGATTATCTCCAATGAAAAGTAAAGGGATTCATGGGTTGTCTCATATTTTAATTGATAAACACGGTGGCGAGGTTCCTAAAACTTACGAGGATTTAGAGGAGCTACCAGCTGTTGGTCATAAAACGGCTGCAGTGGTATTATCTCAAGCTTTTGGTATTCCTGCATTTCCTGTAGACACGCATATTCATCGTTTGATGTATCGTTGGAACCTTACCAATGGGAAAAACGTTGTACAGACTGAAAAAGATGCAAAACGTCTATTCCCAGAGAACATCTGGAACGACTTACACCTACAAATCATTTGGTATGGACGAGAATACTCACCTGCAAGAGGTTGGGATTTAGATAAAGATATCATTACTAAAACTGTTGGAAGGTCTTCTGTTTTGAAGGACTATTATGCTAAGAAAAAGTGATAATTAGAAATAGACAATTAACTCCGAAGACAAATAAATTCTTGTCTTCGCTGAAATAAAAAAAATCCCAAGGACTAACGACTTGGGATTTTCTCAAATTTAGTTTTGAAGTGCTTCAAACTTCAAATTTTTATAATGTATAACACTTAAAGCCTTGCTGTAATTCAAAAGAAAATCCACTGTCTCTTCTTTTGGGTTTAGGTTGTTTTGTTTTTGGGGACATTCTGAGTAAAGTTTTGCCATTTTACGTTTTTTAGTTTGTTATAATATCTAAAACGCAACAAAACTTACTTTATTATATCAATTTGTTAAAACGATATTATTTTTATCGATAACCTTCCTCAAATTAATGAGTGCATAACGCATTCTTCCCAAAGCAGTATTAATACTTACACCTGTACGTTCAGAAATTTCTTTGAAACTCATATCCTTGTACATACGCATTACCAAAACCTCTTTTTGGTCTTCTGGCAATTCTTGGATAAGTCGTCGTAAGTCGCATTCTACCTGGTCTTTAATTATTCGTTTCTCAGCATTCAATGCTGGATCTCCTAAAACAGAAAAGATATTAAAATCACCAGAATTATCAAATTTTGGCATTCTATTATTTCTTCGGAAATGATCTATAACCAAGTTATGAGAGATTCGCATCACCCAAGGTAAAAATTTACCTTCCTCATTATACTTTCCTAGTTTTAAATTCTTAATAACCTTTATAAAAGCATCCTGAAAAATATCTTCAGTGATATCTCTATCAAAGACTTTTGAATAGATAAAACTGTAAATTCTTTGTTTGTGTCTGTGGATAAGTACAGAAAGAGCGCTTTCGTCTCCATTCATGTAGTTCTTAACTAAAACAGCGTCTGTGATAAGTTCGTGTCTCATAATAATTACTTTAATGGCAAAGAGTTTAGTCTTAGCTTGGGGTTAAATGTTTAAAGTAATATTATATTATAAGCGCTCTGTTTTAATTGTTTATGTTTTCAAATATAACAACAATCATTCCGTAATTCCAAAAAAAAAGACCAAACTTTAACATTTTAATGTACAATAATCCATTTTTTAAGCATTCATAAAAGACTTATCTTTGCACTTTCATATTCGTCAAAACACCTATGAGCACTAATATTCTAGACCTTATTCCAAAAGAAAACATCATCATAAAAGGTGCAAAATTGCACAACTTAAAAAATATTGATGTTGTCATACCAAGAAACAAATTAGTGGTAATCACTGGTTTATCTGGTTCAGGAAAGTCTAGTTTAGCCTTTGATACCTTGTATGCAGAAGGTCAACGTCGTTATGTAGAAAGTCTATCAAGTTACGCTCGACAGTTTTTAGGTCGACTTAACAAACCAAAAGTTGATGTTATAAAAGGCATTGCTCCAGCAATTGCCATTGAACAAAAAGTGAATAGTACAAACCCTCGATCTACAGTTGGTACAACGACAGAAATATATGATTACCTAAAACTATTATTCGCAAGAATTGGAAAAACATATTCTCCTATCTCTGGAGATTTAGTAAAAAAACATCGCACAAAAGATGTTTTAGATTTAGTAAAATCATTTGATGAACGCGAAAAATTATTGCTCCTCTCTCCTATTATTCTTGAAGAAGGACGTGCAATGGAAGATAAACTCAATGTTCTTAAACAACAAGGATATGCAAGAGTTCAATATAAAAAAGAGGTCTTAAGAATTGATGATGCTGTAGAGAAAGGTTTGATAAAGAATGTGTTCCTCGTTGTAGATAGAATCATCGTAAAACATGAAGAAGATTTCTACAATAGACTTGCAGATGCTATTGAAACTGCTTTTTTTGAAGGAAAAGGAACAGCTATCATAGAATCGTTATCCAATAACAAACGAATAGAATTCAATAATAAATTTGAATTGGATGGATTGGCATTTCTAGAACCAAATCCACATTTATTTAGTTTTAATAATCCTTATGGCGCTTGTCCTAAATGTGAAGGCTATGGTGATGTTATTGGAATTGATGATGATCTTGTGATTCCAAATACAGGGTTATCGGTCTATGAAAATGCTATTTTTCCTTGGAGAGGAGAAAGCATGAGTTACTATCGTGATCAATTAGTCAACAACTCTCACAAATTTGAATTCCCAATTCATAAACCTTTTTTCGAGTTATCTAAAGAACAAAAACAACTCGTTTGGGATGGTAATGAATATTTTGAAGGCCTTCACTCCTTCTTTTCAGAATTAGAGTCTAAAGCATATAAAATACAAAACCGTGTGATGCTATCTCGCTATCGCGGAAAAACTAAATGTACCGTTTGTAAAGGCAAGCGTTTACGTGAAGAATCTAATTATGTTAAGGTTGCAAATGTTACTATTACTGATTTAGTTGAAAAACCTTTAGATGAACTCGCCCTATTTTTTAAGCAATTAAAGCTTGACGATCATGATACAACTATTGCTAAACGTTTATTGAAAGAAATCAATAACAGACTAGCATTTTTAAGTAATGTAGGTTTAGATTATTTAACACTAAACAGAAAATCTAATACACTTTCTGGTGGTGAAAGCCAACGTATAAATCTTGCTACATCTTTAGGAAGTAGCTTAGTAGGCTCCATGTATATTTTAGATGAACCAAGTATAGGTTTACATCCCAAAGACACAGAGAAATTAATTAAGGTTTTAATCGCACTTCGTGATTTAGGAAATACAGTAATCGTAGTTGAGCATGATGAAGACATCATGAAAGCTGCCGACGAAATCATCGATATTGGTCCAGAAGCAGGAACTCTAGGTGGCGAAGTTGTAGCTACAGGTACATTTAAACAAATTCTAAAATCGAACTCATTAACTGCTCAATATCTCAACGGAACCTTAGAAATTGAACTTCCGAAGAAAAGAAGAACATCAAAATATCAAATAGAAATAGTTGGTGCAAGAGAAAATAACCTTCAAAATATAGATGTGATGTTTCCTTTGGAAATGTTAACCGTGATTACTGGTGTTTCTGGAAGTGGAAAAAGTACGTTAGTCAAAAAAATATTATTTCCTGCTATTCAAAAGAAACTCACTGGTTTTGGAGATAAACCAGGTCAATTTACAGAACTGAAAGGTAATTTTAAAAACATAAAACATATAGAGTTTGTAGATCAAAACCCTATTGGTCGCTCATCTCGTTCTAATCCTGTAACATATATCAAGGCTTATGATGATATTAGAGCCTTATTTGCCAAACAAAAATTAAGTATCATTAGGAATTACCAAGCAAAGCACTTTAGCTTTAATGTTGATGGTGGACGATGTGAAACCTGCAAAGGTGATGGTGAAGTAACGATTGAAATGCAATTCATGGCAGATGTTCACTTAACTTGTGAAACCTGTAGTGGGAAACGTTTCAAAAAAGAAGTACTAGAAGTTGCTTTTGAAGGCAAAAATATTGATGATATTTTGACCATGACTATTGATGATGCTATCGCGTTTTTTGACACACATAATGTCACAAAAATCAAGAATAAATTACAACCTCTTCAAGATGTTGGCTTAGGTTATGTAGCATTAGGACAGAGTTCTTCTACTCTATCTGGTGGTGAAGCACAACGCATAAAGCTGGCTTCTTTCCTAGGAAAAGGATCCAAAAGTGATAATGCGCTATTTATTTTTGATGAACCAACAACTGGGCTACACTTTCATGATATTAAGAAATTATTGAAATCGTTTCAAGCACTAATTGAAAAAGGACATTCTATAATCGTTATAGAGCATAATCTCGACTTAATAAAATGTGCCGATTATATTATTGATTTAGGTCCAGAAGGAGGAATTCGTGGTGGACAACTCATGGCTCAAGGCACTCCTGAAGAGATTATGAAGAACAAAAAGTCAATTACTGGTGCGTATTTGAAAGATAAAATTTAAAACTATAAAGAATCAGTCTTTTTTAAAAGATTAGTTTCTATCATCTTTCCATTTTTTATTTTGACATGAGTGTCCTTGGTCAAACGATATTTCCCATTTATATAAGAATATCTTGATGTCGTATAACTAGAACCATCAATTGGTACACCTGTATTTATAAAATCATATCCTTCCTTTACTCTAATTAAATCTTGAAAAGCACCTTTTAGATGCCCAATGTTTTTATAATTATCTTTTACTTTATCATATTGTAGAATGTCATAATTACATTTAGATTTAAGTTTACAGGCTTCAACGTCATATACCATCAACTCCTTTAGTTGATCATGATTTAAATCAAAGTAATAGTAACTTAATTTAGGAACCACCTTATTAAGTGAGTCTGTCACTCTTTTTAAATGCAAATTCTGAATATTTTCATCACTTATAGATTCCGTTTTAACAATAATAGGCTCATCCTTTTTTGAATCGTGCTTACACGAAAATAATACAACGATTATAATTAAAAATCCTGTAGAAATCTTCATACTAATAAATCATAAACGATAATAAACCAATAATAACTGCTGCAATTGGGATTACCATAAGCATAAAAGTAAAGGTTGCTACACTACATTTAAAGAAACTCAAAAACCAACCTTGGCCATAAAATCGTTTGAGCGCTATAAATAGATACACAAAGGTTGACAATGCAACTAACCAATCTATCCCATCTGGAATATCCCAAAAGATATTAGCACCAAATATGATACTAAATACCGTGAAAAGAAATGAGAAGTAGTAGAAGCTAAACACCAAATGATGTGCATAACGTCCTTTCCTGAAATACAGAACTTTTAAGATTAGTGCGAAAATTGGAAGCAAAAAGAAAAGTGCAATAGGTACAGTATCATAAAATGCTTTTAAAATACTCCCTCCATCTCTCGCTTTATAGAATTTGAGTGCTTGAGCGTACATTTTTTTAGTAAACCAGCCATCATCTTCTTCTAATCCCATAGATTTATAGAGTTCTTCATCTGAGGCATTAATTTCAAGTAATGAATCCATTTCTCTTCCATTGAAATTAAAATTCATACTTTTATTTTTATCAAAATCATCACGAGCCACTAAGGAATCAATCTGTTTGTCATCCATTCCTGTAATCCATTTACTCTCATCAAGGGCTTTTTTAACTTCAACTCTTTCAATAGAATCTTTTTTTCGTTTTACAACGTCACTAATAGAGTCAATTTTTCTTTGCGCAACAGAGTCTTTTAAAACTACTCCTGGTTTTTCGTTAAAGGATTCTCTTATTTCTCTATTAACAATTTCTGCTTGATTACGAACAGTGAATGAGAATATAAAAAAGAAGACAACTGTAATAAACAAATACATCTGTGCAGGATGCAAATAGAGTAATCGCTTCCCTTCTAGAAACTTTCTTGCTAAATATCCTGGTCTAAACATTAATGGAATAAAACTCTTAAAGAAGCGTGCGTCAAATGAAAAGTAATTACTAATTGTGTTATAAAACAACACACCTATAGTGAGATCTTCATTTACTTTTTGTCCGCAATTAGGACAAAACTCAAATTCTTCTTTAAGATCAGACTCGCAGTTTTGGCATTGTATCGATTGATTACCCATTGGTATGTGTTGGTTATAGCTATAAAAGTAGTAAAAAAAATGATGGTTTTGGGTTTGATATATTTCCAAATAAAAAAGAAAAACTGCGTGAATATAAGTCAATATTAAATTATTGAGCCTACTGAATTGCTCATTAAATCAAAATCAACATACTGAATATCAAATAATTATGATTTTTGGCACGCAAATTGGTTTATTGCTATCAAATAGCGTAGTCGAAAAATTTCTAAACGAGTTAGAAATAAAGACAAATCTAAAAACCTATAATTATGAAAAAGCAAGTACTTTTTTTGGCAGCTTTGTTAATTGGATTAACATCTGCACAAGCAACTACAACAGGAATTGTTGTTAGTAATGGGGAAGATTTAAATAATACACGCTATCGTTTTGCAGAACCAATTGTGTTCATTGAACGAGGTGTAGAATTTTTAATTTTTCCTGATGGAAGTTTCGATTTCAATACAGAAATCCAAAACAACGTCACAGAAACGTATTACAGATCATCTCGAACTCGAAGAGGCTCAGTAAATACAACTTATGGAGCTCCTGGAACAGTAAATAGAGTTCATTATTCTACGCCTAGACCAAGAGGTGTAATTATTACACATGATAGTAATGGTAATGTTCGTAGAATTGGAAATGTATATATCAACTATGACAGAGAAGGTCGAATTAAACGTGCTGGATCTGTATATATGAGTTACCAACGTAGAAATGGTTTGCTTCGTCAAGTAGGCGGATTAAAAGTAAACTACAACCGTTGGGGAGAAATCATACATATCACTGGAATTGTAAACCATAATAATGCAAGCCTCAACTGTGGAGTAGGATCAGGATATGGAGGAAGTCAAAACGGTGGTAATCATTATGATGATGATTTTGGTGAAGACTATGATGATGATTTTTACTACTACCGAAAAAATGGTAAAGTAAAAAAGCAAAAAAAACAGAAGAAGAATAAAAGAAATTAAAATATTGATTTTTTTGGTTGGTTGTTCACTTTAACGTGAACATATATATAATCCCGAAGCGTTTCCCCAAACCTTCGGGATTTTTAATTTAATCTTTATCACGAATAAATATCTGATGTTACAGCAGTTATTTCAGCTCTTAGATCTATTATATGGGCTGAAAATTTCACATAAGGGGCTTCATTAAAAAACATACGTACTACAAAAGAATAGGTATGACCAACACATAATTCACTAAAAATATTTAACCTAACACCTCTCATGAGGTCCATACTATCATTAAAACTGGTGAGGATTCGATATTGAGGGTTATTCACATTTTCTACATCCCAAATTGAAATATCAACATGATTAATTTGTGAAGCGGGATAATCTGTTCTTAAATCGATTGCTAATTTTGCCATAATTTTATTTTTAATAAATATACAAAATATCTAATTATCAGACATTTACAGCTAATTTACTCAATAAGCATTCTAATATTCTCATTTGGTATCATATCAATAGTTAGATTAACACGTTCTGTACTTCCTGAGTTGACAACACGATGTTTATCTGTTAGTTTTAAATACCAGCATTCTCCTGGTTTCATATCAACAGGCGTAGAATTCAAATAAAATGTAGTGTCTTTATTATTTACAATTGGTATGGTTAATCGTATCACAGATTTCTCTATTTCTAAACCAAGTGTAGGATCATTATGTTCTTTAACTTCAGAGTTTGGTGCCAAGCGAAGTAACCGTACTAAGGTCACAGTAGTTATTTCCTTAAAGGAATCTATAACACTTTTTAAATAAGGTGATGTGGTTAATTCATTTGCATCTAACCAATCTGTCCATGAACCGTCTGCATAATCACTTGCAGCTGGAGGAACAGGTAATGATGTATCAATAATATGTGCTGGTCCTCTTAATTGGATAACATTGTAATACTCAAAATATTTGGGCTGCAATGCATTGTATTCTTGATACATTAGATCTGCATCAAAATTAAAAGGCAATTTAATACGGTCTTTTTTTAGTGTTGGTTCTTGCAAAATTTCCAGAGGTAAGATTAAGTCTATTTTTAATACTAACAAATTAAACATCTCTGTTGAGATCTGTATAGGTAGATTTACCTGTTTATTTAAAAGACTAATTATCAACACACTAACCCTTATAATTGATTTTTGGCACGCTAATTGTTTTATATAAACTGTAATCAAAAACACCCTTACAAATATGAAACGATTAATATCACTTTTTACCCTTTTGCTCCTAGTAGGAACAACGGTAAGCGCAACAACCACCAACACAGTAGAAACAAATGCATCAAACAACTATGTTAGAGGTTATGGTAATTCTTTCATATTTTCAGAAGGAGGCGTCGAATTTTCGGTTTTTCCAGATGGTCAATTTGATTTCTTCATGCAAAATTATGGACCAGATGTAAATGTTGGAATCAACACACCAGGTTTCTCTATAAGCTTTAACTCTGGTTATGACTACAATCCATATGTACAGTATGACGATTTTGGAGCAATTATCCAAGTTGAAAATACAGCTATTTATTACGATTATTATGGTCGTGTTACTCAAATTGGTAACGTAAACATTAACTATAATTCTTATGGTCGCATCAATAGATTAGGAGGTTTATATGTTCATTATAACAGAAATAGAGCATTCTCTCACTATACAGGATATATAAATGTTTACAACAGAGCTTATGTTTTTAGACCATGGCACACATACTATGTAATACCACCAGTAAACTACTGTGTAGTATATGCAAGACCATATAGACAATACTACACACCTGTAAGACATACATATTACAGACCATATAGAGATAACTATAGACAAACTGTAAGAACAAATAGTAGAAGAGGTACTGTAGCAACAACAGGTCGTAGAGGTTCAACAGTTAGTGACCGTTACAGACAAGATGCTACAACACCAAGACGTGGAGACAGAACAGTAGCAACGACACCAAGACGTGGAGCAGATAGAAGTGTATCATCAACTCCAAGAACAAATAGAGGTGAAAACGCAACGACGACAAAACCTAGAACAGTTACACCTAGAAATTCAACGCCTAGAACGGTTACCCCTAAAACAAAAAAACGAAATACGGTTGCACCTAGAAATTCAACGCCAAGAACAGTTACTCCAAAAAGGACAAATAAAAGAAATGTGACTAATTCTCCTAGAACTGTGTCTAATAAAAAAACGACAACTAGAACGGTTAAAAAAAATACGAGCTCAAGTAAACCAAAAGCAAGAACTACTCGTATATCTAGTAACAAAAGAAACACGACGCAATCTAGAAGTAGAAGTCAGTCGCAAGTAAAAAAATCAAGTTCAAGATCATCTTCTAAAGCAAGTAGTTCTAGAACAAGTAGAACAAGATCACGTTCGTAACATATAATAACTTTGGTTGGTTAGTAGATCGTCCCATAAGAGTATGCCTCAAAGCACCTTGTGGGACTTTCTCATTTATATAGATTAAAGTAATTGTTACTTTATGAAATATTACGGCCTATACAAGAATTATAAACTAGGACTTAATCCTCAGGAATTTTCTAATGGCTTCGGAAATATCTTCAGAAACATTTAATTTATAAATTAAGAAGCCATAGACGATTCCTAATACAATAGATTTTAATGCAATATTCAAATAAGCATTAAAAGGAAAATCCCAAAAGTAGAACCCAATAACTAAAATAATCAAGAGTATTGTGATTTTTAAAGTTTCCGAAGTAAATGGAAGCATATTAAATTTTTGCTTTACAAAAATAATTTTAATCGTATTGTAAATTACAATGGCTATAAAAGTTGCTAGTCCAGCGCCATTAATCCCATATTTTGGAATGAGCACCAAATTAAGTATAACTGCTAATACAGCGAGAATAACCCCAAAAACAAGCACCATTCTATAGTAATCACTATTGAATAATATAGCATTATTATTTCCTAAAAGGTTATCATACAATTTGGCAATACTTATAAGAAATACGACAATCAATCCACCGCTAAATTCTGGAGGAATAATTTCATACAATTGATTTATGTTTAAAACAATTAGTAAAAATATAAACCCACTAATCACGTATAGCGTTAATGAACTTCGTTGATATAAATCTTTAAGTGCGTCTTTATTATTTTCATTTAAAAACTGAGCAGTCAATGGCAACAGTATTTGATGCATCGCTCGTTGTGGAACAGCAATTACTGTAGCAATAAAAACGGCTACACTGTAATAGGCAACTTTTTCGATTTCGATATAATTATTAAGCATAAACTTATCGAGATCCAAGATAATAGTAGCAATTGATCCTGCAATAATAATTAGCGATGAGTACTTCAATATAGAGCTCAACTTATCAATTTTATTAAATCTAAATACAGGAAGCCTTGTACTAAACGCATAGCACATCATAATTAACGCTCTTAGTATATAAACACCAACGATACCTAACATAAATTGATCAACATCAATCCATTTAAAATACACTGCAAGCAACAATAACATAGCGCCTACACGATGAAACACCTCTTTCAAGAAGTTGCCAAAAACCGTTTGCATTTGTACTTTCATCCAAGCATAGAAGACCTCAAAATAAGCCATTGATATAGCTGTTAGAAAGATATACCAAAGATAACCTCCAACTATTTCGTTTTTTGTAGTAAGAAAATCTGCTATAGTATCATAAGCTACATAACCAGCAAAAGCCAAAGGTATAGAGAGCACTATTGGTAAAAAAAGCATCAACGTTAAGAAACTATTGAGTGCATTTTTAGTTTTAAAAGTAGAATAGAATTTTACAATTGTATTATGAGCTCCAAAAGCCATTAATGGCATCATAATATTCGCTGCCGAAAGTATGTAAGCTACAAGTCCGTAGTATTCGTCACTGATAAAGTTTGTGTAAAGAAAGAGCGCATTAATAGCTCCTAAACCAAAACCTAGATAGGTTGTAATCGTATTTCGTAAGGATTGATTAATGACAATTCCCATTAGATAATTTCAGACAATACTTTGGTTAGTGACTTTCTACTATATTGTTCCAACCCTATCGCATTTACTGCTAAGGTATTGGATTTATAAGCTTCAAAATACGATAAAATTTGTGATTTTATCTGTTCCTCATCGTTGTAATAAAAATACTGACCTGTGTTTGTAGATTTCAAAATGGTTTCCACATCAGAGTCTTTTGGGCCTACAGCCATAATTGGAGTTCCTGAAGCCATGTATTCAAATAATTTACCAGGAATAATGACTTTGGTGTCTTCAGAGTCTATTTCAACCATTAATAGCACACGAGAAGACATTTGCTCCTTAATAGCATCTTCATGGCTTACATAGCCTATATTATTGATGTAAGATTCTAAATTAAAGTCTTTTAGTGTTTTTAAAATAGCTTCACTTACAACACCTATTAGTTTTAATTCAAATGCACTACGGAAATTTTCATTCTCGCTAATAAGTGCTTTCAAAGCAGCCCATAATTGCTTTGGGTTTCTTTCAGATAACAAAGAGCCAATATGCGCTAACGTGAATTTCTCGTCTTTTTCTGGACGCTCTATATGATGCGTATCGTAACCATTAGTAATAACAGTTATAGGTTGTTTCGTCTTTGATGAAAATTCTTTTTTAGTGTTTTCGCTTGTCACAATAATGTGATCTGCAGATTGCAATACTTGTGATTCTAAGGTATTATGTTTTTCTGCTGAAGATTTAGATAGTTTCAATGCTTTATGATAACCAATGGTTGTCCAAGGATCTCTAAAATCTGCCAGCCACTTCACTCCTAGTTGCGCCTTTAATTGCAATCCAATAAGATGTAAGCTATGAGGAGGTCCAGTAGTAATAATTGTTTTGATATTGTTTACCTCTATATAGTCTG
>CAJQOA010000011.1 GCA_905479815.1 uncultured Psychroserpens sp. | reverse complement strand
TGCGGATAATTCGTGATGGTTTGCAAAATCCTGAAAGAAAGCGCCTAACGAACTTTGTTCTTCCTTTGCTCCCCAAACTCCAAAAGCAAATTTTCCATTGGGTTTTAGTACTCTGCTTATTTCCTTAAAAACTTTATTGGGTTCAGGCAAATGATGTACTATAAAATTCGCTAGGACAACATCTACGGCATTAATCTAATTCATATTCGCGAATAGCATCGTAATTTATTTGTTCCATAAATGTTAATTTTATATTATTAGCCTTGTTTCAAATTTTTGGTAGCGGGTTTGTGTATGGTTAAATGCGTGGTTAAGCACCTAATTTAGCAAATAAATCACAGATAGAATATTCCGCAGGAATGTTCGTAAGTCGGCAGTGACCTAGCGATTAATTATACACGGTGTTGTACACAGTATTTTTAGATCTAATTTTGTGGTTTTTAATTAAAATTCATCTTAAAAATATTTTTTTATCATTAAACCTTAATTCCATTTTATAACCTTCAAAAAAGTACTAAAGTTTTCTTGATGAATGTCTCTTTTTCATTGTAATGGAATACTCTTTTTGTGTTGGCTTAAGCTGGTGGAGAAAAAGTGTATGGAATGTTAATATAAATTAATTTTTTTTCTTACTTAATTCATTGTTATTAAAAGAGAAGTCTAACTACAGCATTAGTTGTCAAACCTAATGAAAATCTTGAAAACTCATTCACTGCATCACTTTCATTAACTCTATAATAGTTGTTAATAGCATTTTCCCTATTTGATATATTCCAGATGGATGCTCCAATTTCTGACCTTAATGAATTATTTATTTTGAATTTGTATATGGCAGAAGCATCAATTCTTAAATAATCTAATAAACGTTCATTATTACCTTCATCAAAGTTTACGTCATCATCTACAATTTCGTTACCATTCAGAGGGATTGACGTAGGCTTTCCGGTTCTGTAGTTTAATCCTGCTGAAATATTCCATGATTTATGACTAAAAGTTGTTCCTAATGTAATCGAATGTGTAATATCAAAATTACTTGGAAATTTAATATCTTCAAGTGCCTCAAAAGTATAAGTATTGTTTATGTACGAATAGCTTAACCAACTATTGAATTTACTTAGCCTTTTTCTACACAAAAACTCAAAACCGTAGGCATCATAACTTCCTTTTTCTTTTGCAAATTCATATTTTGTATTGAAACTTTGACTTTGTGTGGTAATACCATCAACTGTTTTGTAATAGCCCTTAACATCCAGTAACCAGCCACTTTTTTTATACGTTATTCCGAGTGAAGCCTGTTTGCTTTGTATAATAGGAATACTGTCATTATCTGTTAATTGCCAACGTCTTTTTTCAATACCTAGAAAGTCATTCTGGAAATTGACTATCTGCGAAGTGCTTTGATGTTTGTATTCTCCTTGGGCTTCAATTTTAATATGTTCTCCAATAGATTTTCTTACGCTTAATCTTGGTTCAATAATTAACTTTTCAAATCGAGTTAAGTAATTTGCTCTTACTCCAGCTCTAATAGAAAAGTCATTGTTTGAATTCTTATACCAAGCTTGACCAAATGCTCCGTGCTCCCTTAATATTTCTTCATCACGTCTCACAAAACGAGGTAAATCAATATCGTTTAAGTTAATAACTTCAGTCTCCGTGAATTGATAACCAAGATTGAAACGCCATTGGTTCTGTTCATATAAATTATTCAATCGAACACTTGTTTCTGAAACTATATTTTCTTGTAATTGCAATTGATTGCTTAATACATCAGCATTAAGGGCTTCGAGTTTATATTCACTATCATAAATATTAAGAGTTGAGGTTAGTTTTTCGTTCCATTGCCTCTTATAATTTAAACCTATTGCGAGACTATTTTGAGATATATTACTCCTTCTAGTTCTCGATGCTCCATTGACATCAGCAGTTTCGTTGAAACCTAAATCGTTATTAATTAGAATAAAATTTAATCTAATAAAGTCTTTATCAGTTGGTTGATACAACCATCTTAATGAAGCATCGTAAAAATTAAATTCTTGATTAGAATTTGTAACATTAGAACTATTATTTTCTACTTCTGTGTCTTGCGTTACTCTGTCAAAATACACTTCGTAGGTTGGTGTTCTTACAAAGTCATCTAAAGATTTTCTAGATGCGATTTGAAGAGATGACTTATTTCCAATAGGGATGTTAGAAAACAATTCGGCATTTAAAAAATTAACACCAAAAACTCCATTGAATTTTGAATCTATTTGTTTATCAGTCTGCATATGTATAGTACCTGAAACACCATCAGTTAATGATACGTCTGAGCCATTATTAATGACACTTGCTGTTTGTGTCATAAGCGGATTAAAACTAGAAATTAGACCAAAGAAATGCCCTGTTTGATACATTTTTATATCATCCCAAAGCATCAAATTCTGGTCGTGAGAACCACCTCTAATATTAATATTAGAAACAGTTTCATCAACACTTAAAATACTTGGTAAAGCTTGAACGGTTTGCAATACATCAGATTCAATAAGACCAGGTAAAAGACTAAATCGCTTATAGTCGATTGAGGTTGACCAGTCTTGTCTTTTGTCTATACCTCTAACAAGATAACCTTCAATAAGTACTGGCGATATAATCTCTTGTTGGACGAGCATTATTATCGTTCCGCAATCTTCTAAATTGAAATACTTTACCTGACGCTCAATGGTTTTAAACCCTATATGTCTTATAGTTAACGATTCATTTTGAGATTTCAATTCAATTTCAAAATAACCATTCTCATCAGTTACTGCATAAGCAAACTTACTTGTAACAGTAGCATCCATGAGTGGTTCTAGTGATTCTGAACCCTGAATGTAGCCACACAATTGAATCACCTTTGAAATAGTGTAAACTAAATCGCTAACTTTTTCAAAAACTAGGTTGGTTTGCCTTTCAAGATTATTGATTTTTGCTGACAAGCTTAAATCTTGCGATATAGGAGTTATGGTAATATCTTTTAAAAGGCTACTCTCATAGTTGAAAGTAATAGAGTGTACTTTTGTGATATCTTCCAGTACTTCAGAGATGGAAACTTTCTGTTCAAAAGTTTGTCCTTGCGCTATAAAAAATGGCACGAAGCATAGCACTAGAATTATGTATAATTTAGTTCTGCTCATTCCTTATAACGACCTCGTTAGTATTCTGAATTGTATAGGTCAAATTAAGGGGATTTGAGACAGATTTTAGGGCATTCTCAAGATTATTATGTTCAAATGCACCTGTGAATTTAATGTTTAAATCAGATGGGTATTGAACTTTTACATTATATTGTTTTTCTAGTTCTTCAACAACCGCTTTAAAAGAAACATCTTCAAAAACACTCATGTTTTTAAGCCAATATGGTTCAGCGATTGCGATATTTGACTTTAAGCCTTTTCCTGAAGATAAAATAAACTCTGTACCAGCAGGTAGTTTAACTTTATCATTATTATATGTTACTTGCACCAAACCTTCGTAACAGGATACTTTAAAAATACTGTCTCTGGATAGCACATTAAACTCTGTACCTAGAACACTTACTTTTCCGAACTCTGTATTAACATCGAAGCGTTTTCCTTTTTCTACATCGAAAAAAGCTTCACCATTAAGATCTAATGACCTATTCTCATTCCAATTAGAACCATCGTATTCTAGCTGTGATAACTCGTTTAGGTTAACTGTTGAGTTATCAGGTAGTGTGATAGTTTCATTTTGAGCTAAATCAGTCTTAAACGAGTTTATTTCGTCTTTATTTATCAATGTAAATAAGGCAAATCCAACAACAAGAATAGCAGCTAAACTTGAAACAACCTTTATCCAATTTACAGATGTGCTTTTCTTGGAAACTAATTTCCCGTCTAAAGTATCAAAAGATTCAACTTTGGCGTTTGTATTACCATTGAACCTTTGAGCTTCCTCAATAATTTCTTTATATAAGTCAGCATCTTCCAACGTATTGAAAGCCTTTGACTCTGTTTCAGACAGGTCATTCCTTAACCACTTTTTTACTAATTGCTCTTTGTCCATAACTTGCTGTTATATATTTAAAACAACTTAAATTATAATTGTCCCAGAATTATTTTCGATTTAGTTCTTCAAGTTCATTTTTAAGTTTATTCAATGCACCATAAATTCTATGTTCAGCGACCTTTTTTGTAATACCTAAAATTTCTGCAACCTCTTTTTGAGTTTTACCATCTACTTTATTTAGTAGGAATGCAACACGTTCCTCTTCTTTTAATTGAGATAGAGCTCGTTCAAACCGTTTTAGAAACTCTTTTTTGCGTAGAATAAATTCAGGTGACTCATTGGTATAATCCTTCGGTTTTACCTGTTGGTATTTTAAAACTACTTTTTGATGCTTTACTTCATTAAGCATCATATTATTTGCAGTAGTATATAAATAAGATTTAGCGGTCTCTGGTTTTATTTTAGCACAGTTTTCCCATAACTTTATAAAAGCTTCTTGTACCTTATCAGAAGGATTTAAAAGCTCACCATATTTGTAAAACAAAATATTGCTCAATGATTGTGCATACTTCTCATAAAGCTTGGAGAAGCGAATCTTATCACATATATCTTGGTGCAATGATTTTGGCAAGGTCTATTTTTTAGTTGAAAAATGAAAGATAGAAAAAAATATTGACTAGAATTAATTTGGATAATATTAGCTTGAGTTGTTTTAAATAAAAGATTTAGTTGCTTAATCCCTTTAAGATTTAAAATATATAATGCAATCAACTTGTGTAAATAGAACAACAAAGTTTATAAAATCAATCTCTATGATGAAAAGGGATGAATTATTTCAATGCAAGTTAAAAATAAAGGCACTAGAGCAAATACTAGAAAAGGATTATAATGCCATTAATCTTTATAAATATAGACAAGCAAATGACAGATTCAATAATTTAAAATCTACAATTATTGATTTAAAATTATTAGAATTAAGAATTAATCGAAAAATTTAAAAATTTTCTTGGGACATTTTTTTAATGAGTTGTTTTAAGAATAAAGAGGCTATTTAAAAGCCAATTAACAAACGAACTTAAAATTAAAATAAAATCCATGCCATTATGAAAACATTGAAACCAATTTTACTACTAGTTATAGGGATTTTACTCACTATGACTTCTTGTAGAACCGAAGACGATTTAGTAATCGACCCACCAGTTGAAGAAACAATCGAAGCTAATTCAACAGTAGCAAATTTAATGAGTAGAACTGCATCTAATGATGGTTCTAGCGACAACATCATAGATAATGCGAGTTGTTTAAGTGTTCAACTACCAGTTACAGTTACAGTAAATGGTATTGAAATAACTATTAATGATGACGATGGTTATGAGGACATAGAAGACATTATTGATTTATTTGATGATGATGTAGACTCTGTTGTAATTTCATACCCGATCACAATCATACTCACCGATTTTTCAACGGTTGTAGTCAACTCTGATGCTGAATTAGTAGCACTAACGGCAAACTGTGTTGGTGAAAATGAAGATGATGACGATATTGAATGTATTGACTTTCAATACCCTATTACTGCATCTGTTTTTGATGAAAACAATGATTTAATCAACTCTATTACTATCAACAATGATAATGATATGTATGATTTTATAGATGATTTAGATGAATTTGCAGCAGTAACTATTAATTTCCCTATTACTGTAATTTTTGCTGATGGTAGTGCACAAACTATCAATTCAATTCAAGAGTTAGAAAACGCAATTGAAATCGCAGATGATAGCTGTGATGAAGATGATGACAACGATTTTGACGATGATGATTGTGACAACTGTACAACTAATGACCTTGAAACTGTTTTTGCAGATTGTACTGAATGGACAGTAGATAAACTAGAGCGTAATGATAATGATCTTGAAGACAACTATGTAGGCTATGTATTTGAGTTCAATAGTGATGGAACGATTTTAGTTACTCAAGGCTCTAATACTTTCAATGGTACATGGGAAGCTTCAGGTACAGGAAATAATATTTCAGTAATTATAAACGTAACAGGATTATCAGATTTTAATGATACGTGGAATTTACACGAAATAGAACAAGAAGATGACGATGAAGTAGAAGTTGATTTAAGATTAGGTGATGACAGATTACGTTTTGAGAGTGATTGTCAATCTAATGGTTCTATCGATGATACAGCTTTAGTTAATGCACTTACAAACGGAGATTGGTATATAACTTACTTCTTTGATGATACAGATGAAACCGCAGACTTTGCAGACTATACTTTTAATTTCGCATCAGACAATACAGCAACTGCAACAGATATGAGTGGAGCGACTAATGGCTCATGGTCAACAACATCTGGAGATGATACTGAACTTGGACTAAATTTAAACTTTGGAACTGGTATTCCACTTGATGAATTAGCCGATGATTGGGATGTTCTTGAAGTAACCAATGACATTATCAGACTAAAAGATGTTAGTGGTGGTGATGGTTCAGAAGACTTCTTAACTTTTGAGAGAAACCCATTTGATGGAGGAAATGGAAACGATGATTTAGAAGCAATATTAACGGATGGCTTATGGATAGTAGCTTCTTATACGGAAGATGCAGATGACCAAACCTCTGACTATGCAGGTTATGAGTTAGATTTTAATATGGACGGTTCAGTATCAGCTTCAAATGGCCCAAATACAAATAATGGTACTTGGCAAGTCTTAAGTGCAGGTAATCAAATGGCTCTTGATTTTGGTACAAATATGCCTTTTGAAGAATTTAACGATGATGATTGGGATGTCATTTCTGTTTCATCTACCGAAGTAGTCATACAAGACGTCAGCGGAGGTGGTGGAGGAACTGATACCTTAACCCTTCAAAAATTATAATCTAAAAACGTATTTAAAACAAAGAATTATGAAAAAAGTATTCAATCTTGGAATGTTATTAATGTTAAGTTTCTCTTTAATGTCGTCGATGTGTTCTAACGATGATGACGAAGGAAGCCCAAACAATAATAATCAACAAATAGCAGAAATTGAAAGCGCAGCTCAATCTGGTACATGGCGAATCACGAACTTTAATGATTCTGGTCAAAACGAAACCTCTGATTTTAATGGGTATGACTTTAGCTTCAATTCTGATGGTTCATTGGTTGCAACTAATGGTTCAAATACAATGACTGGAACTTGGTCTGTTACAGATGATAGCAATAGCAGTAGTGATGATAGTAACGATGACGATGATATTGATTTTAATATTTTCTTCCCTGTGCCAGACAGTAACGATTTTGAGGACTTAAATGATGACTGGGATATTGTTTCTACATCATCTACTAGAATTGAACTTATTGACATAAGTGGAGGTAATGGAGGAACTGATATGCTCACATTTGAGAAAAATTAAATAAAAGGGTAAATAAGTTAGTAATTTGTCCCTCAGCCCCAAGTTTTTTGATTAATAGCAGACCAGCCATGATTTTCGTGGCTGGTTTTTTATACGTAATCAAAAAAATCATCAATTTAAGGGCAAATGTAGTAAGTGTATAAAATTTTTAAGAAAGGCAGATGTATTAGGAAAATTTTATACTCTTGCGGGAAGTTAATCCTAAATTTTCTGAAAACTTTTACAGCAGAATGTTTCTTAAAAAGCTTATTTCTGCAAAATTTTAATGTTTAGATTAGGTCTTTTTTGGATATTGTGTACAACGTGTTCGTGTATGGTTAGTTGCGTTGCTAGGTCTAAATTAGTAAAAGAAAACGAACCAAAGGAAAATCCGAAGGATTTTCCGAGTACACACACTACAAGCAATTAATTATACACGTTGTTATCTCTTGTTTTTAGTATTATTTGAATTTAAGATTAAACCATTATTGTAAAGCAAAGTCTAAGATTACATAACTCAAATAAAAAATATGATTCATAAAACTTTAATTTTCGGATATTTTCTAGTACTGTTATTAAGCTGTAGTAGTGATAAAGATACCGTTTCAAATGAAGAAATAGTAGATGAAAATGAATTGTCTTACCAAGCAGAAGGTTTTATAACAATTGAGAATGGCTTTGGAGGTTTAGTTGCCGATTTAGATTCCGGTGATAGGTTTGCTAGAGATCATGATGCTATTGGTGATGTTAATAGCGATGGTGTAATTGATTATGTTATTGGAGCTCGATCAGATGATGACGGAGGTGTGGATGCAGGAGCTGTTTATATTTTATTTATGAATAATGATGGTTCTGTTTTATTTAATCAAAAAATATCAATGTTAGAAGGGGGGTTTAATGAAACGCTAAATGCTGGAAATTTCTTTGGTTATGGTGTTGCAGGTATTGGTGATTATGATAATGATGGCATTCCAGATATTGCAGTGTCATCACCTGTTCCTCCTAATAATTCTTTATATATTATTCATCTTAACGAAGACGGAACTGTAAAAGATTTTGTCAAGAATGAAAATATAATAGCTCAAGGTTTAAGTGCTATTGGAGATATTAATAATGATAATAAAATTGATTTAGTAGCATGTAACCCTGGATCAGATGATGGCGGTTCAAACCGAGGTGCTATTGATATTTTGTTTTTAAATGATAGTTCAGAAGTTCTTTATGGAAACACAGTAACCATTAGTTCCACGCAAGGTAGTTTTGGTGAAGGATTAGAGGATAACGATCAATTTGGAGGTAGAGAAGCTGCTATGCTTGGTGATATGGATAATGACGGGGCTATAGAATTAGCTGTAGGTGCATTTATGTCTGATGGAGGAAAGGGAGCTATTTGGATACTTTCTTTAGATTCAACAACATTTAATGTAGTTTCCAAAGTTAAAATAACTGAAGGTTTAAATGACTTTACAGAAACGCTAGATATAGAGACAAATCCTAATGGAACTATTGGTGCACAATTCGGTCATGCTATGTGTGTTGCAGGAGATATCGATGGTGATGGAATTAAAGAATTGATTACAGGAGCTAATCAGCAAGATGAAGGTAATGGTTATATATTGTATCTAAATAGTGATAAGACTGTAAAATCTTATGATAAAATTAGTGCTACAGAAGGTGGTTTTGATTTAGTTCTCGGTGATGGTGACCGTTTTGCGCGATCTATTTCATATGTTGGAGATTTGAGAGGGGACGGCACGATTGCAATAAATTTTGGTGGTGGAGTAGGATTAGGAGGCACAGGTTCACTTTACACTTTATTCTTTAGACCTAATTAAGGAATAATATATTTTCAGTATTAGACAAACTCAAGAGTTTTAGTGAATAAGAGATAACGTGTTTGTGTATGGTTTCGTTGCGTGTTTCAGCAACTAATTTAGCAAATACAAACCGAATAGAAAATCCGCGAGGATTTTCGTGAGTAGGCTAGTACTAGCAATGAATTATACACGGTGTTAGGCAACGTTTTTATTTTCTTTTTGTTCAGATGCAATTTTTATTCATCAAAATAATAAAAGCATAGAAAGTCAATATTACTGTCAATGTTTTCGTTTTCAAGCAAATATATTCGAAACTCTAAATCGCAAGATGATTCAGCATCAATATTTAGACAAGAAGTTGATGAAGCACTATTTGATGTCCCATAGGTAATTATTTCTCCATTTTCTCTTAACACAAAACTTGGACTGCCAGAAACTGATTCAGGATTTTCATTCATTATTGTAGATGTAATTATATATCCTTTTTCGTCAGGTTCGTTAAAAGTCTGAATCAGAAAATCCGATTGAGTTACTCCGTTAACTCCAGGAAAAGGATTTAATTCACAAGGATTATTAGAATTATTGTCATCATCATTTCCGCAACTCAAGAGAGTTAAGATTATTAAACTA
>CAJQOA010000010.1 GCA_905479815.1 uncultured Psychroserpens sp. | reverse complement strand
CCGGATCCGCAACACTGCATATTGGTTAGGGAAATTGGCTGCCTGCAATTACAGTTTACATATAACTTGGAGACTCATTTAGCCACTGCACTGTTGGTTTAGTACCTACCGGAAGGGTATAGACAATGGGGTACTTAACTATATACAAACATGGAATGCCAACATCTACAACGGTATCTATTGTATTTAATTTATTAGGTGCAGCAGTAGTAACCGCTTTAATTAAAATTGGTCATTCTGATGAGTATACTATGGCAGATATAGGCAGGTTTATAAATACTGAAAAAGCAATTGAGATTATAACTGGTATTTTGATGTCAGTTGTTATTGCCTTTAGTATTGGCGCTTTTGTACAATGGATTTCAAGACTAATTTTCACGTTTCAGTATGAAAAGAAAATGAAAAATTTTGGAGCTATTTTTGGTGGATTAGCATTGACAGCAATTTTGTATTTCATTTTCATGAAAGGTTTGAAAGGCACACCTTATTATAAAGACATGAAAGGGTATGTAGAAGGAAACGAATTGTATATCATTGCTGGTGGTTTTGCGTTATTTACTTTGTTTTCATATGCATTTCAAAAATTTACCAAGAAAAGTATTCTTCTTGTCGTAATCGCAGTAGGTACATTTGGATTAGCATTAGCGTTTTCTGGTAATGATTTAGTGAACTTTATTGGAGTACCAATGGCAGCATACCACTCTTATGAAGCATGGACTTTAAGTGGAGGTCCTGCTACAGATTTTATGATGACATCTTTAGATAAGAAGATGCCTGCTGAACCTTTCTTGTTATTTATTGCAGGTGGTATTATGGTGGTAACATTATGGTTTTCTAAAAAAGCTAAAACGGTTGCAGAAACTGAAATTAGCTTATCACGTCAAGGTGAATCTCATGAGAGATTTGAGCCTAACGCGTTGTCTAGAGCAGTTGTAAAAGGAACATCTTGGTTATCTGTTGCATTGAGTGCTGTTATACCAAAATCAACACAAGAACGAATTGATAAAAGTTTCCATAAGCCAGAAGATAACTTAACTAAAACACAAAGTATTGATGCTCCTGCTTTTGATATGATTAGAGCTTCTGTTAATCTTATGGTTGCTGGTGTGTTGATTTCTATTGCAACATCAATGAAATTACCTTTATCTACAACCTATGTCACATTTATGGTGGCTATGGGTACGTCTTTAGCAGATAGGGCTTGGGGAGCAGAAAGTGCTGTGTATAGAGTTGCTGGTGTATTAAATGTTATTGGAGGATGGTTTGGTACTGCTTTTGGAGCGTTTACTGCAGCTGGAATCGTAGTGTTTTTAATCAATTGGGAGCCAAGAGTAATGACACCTATTTTATTACTAATCACTGCATTTTTATTATACAGAAACTACAAATCTCATAAAAATAAATCTAATAAAATTTTAGAAGAAGATTCTCTTACTGAAACAGGAAGCAGCTCTGTTCAAGGCGTGATTCATGAAAGTGCGTCTAATATTTCTAATGTTGTTAAACGTGGAAATACTATTTATACAAATGCTGTAAAAGGCCTTGCAAAACAAGATTTAGCTTTATTAAAAAAGAATAAGAAACAAATTGATAAATTATCTACAGAAGTGGATAGCTTACGAGATAATATTTTCTACTTCATAAAAAATCTAGATGAAACAAGTTTAAGAGCGAGTAGTTTTTATATCAATATTTTAGGATATCTTCAAGACATGACCCAATCTTTAGAGTATATCTCTAAAGTAAGTCACAAGCATATTAATAACAACCACAAAAAACTTAAGTTTAGTCAAATTAAAGAGCTTAAGGAGATTGATGATGCTTTAGAAGTGTTGTTTAACGAAACTAAAGAGGCCTTTGATTCTCGATCATTTGAGAAAATAGGCGCTATTATTAATCGCAAGAAAGAAGTATTTGATTTAGTAACAGATAAAATTGTAAAGCAAGTGGCAAGAACTAGAACTGAAGAATCTAGTCCTAAGAACACAACGTTATACTTTGGGTTACTATTAGAGACTAAAGATTTATTAACGGCAACTATGAACTTATTAGAAGAGTATTATAACTCACATGATAGTTCTGTAGAACCAGCAACTGTTAGTGATTCTAATGAATAAACAAACAAAAGCTGTTATAGTATATGTAAAAAACCATCTCAAACGAGATGGTTTTTTTATTTATTCTCCTATTCTTCCAATTTCTTCTAAGCCTTCAAACGTTGCTATTTTTGCTTCAAACTTTGCAATATCTACAACATGAGTTTTTGATATAGAATCGTGCCATCCTTTACCTTCTGTACCTAAAAACGAAAATGCTTCAAACGGAATAACACGACATAATGTTCGTACTAAAATATCGCTAAACTTTGGTTTTGAACCATCATAAAGCACAACTTTTGTTTTTGTAATAAACTTACCTACTGAACGTCCAGTAAGTGTTTCAATGATGATATAATAAATAATTAAAATGATAGCTCCAAAAATATAATCTGCTAATCTACCTTCCGTTTCTACGACGAGATCATAAAGCACATAATTTCCGGTTAATTCTGAAAGAATACCAATTAGAACACCGATTGCAACACCAGCGAGAATTTGAACAATGTAGTCTATTATATAATTTGCAAATCTGATACCTTTAGTCGCTAAGACATCTGGAGTTACTGTATATTTAATCTGATTCATAGGTTGAGTTTTGGTTAGTGAGTTTCAAATATAATATTCTTAGGTTAATCTCAAATAGTTTATTTTAGTATAATAATTTTTATGTTATGAAATACTTGTACTTAGTGATGCTCACATTCTTTAGCTTTCAGTTGGTTTGTGCACAAGAATTAACAGGAAAAGAGCTCCTGAAAAAATCGATTAAACATCACGATCCAAAGGGTAATTGGTCAACATTTAATGGTGAGTTGTTCATCACTATGGAAACACCTAATAATCCAAATCGCGATAGTAAAATCAGTATTAATTTACCTTCAGAATATTTCTACGTCCAAGCCAAAAGAGATACTATTACTACAGAATATACCCTAGAGAAAACAGAATGTACTGTCAAATTAAATGGATCAGAGGATATTTCCGAAGACAACATTAAAACATATAGTTTGAATTGTGACAGAGCCAATATGTATAAAAATTATTATACCTATCTCTACGGATTACCAATGAAACTCAATGATAAAGGTACAATAGTTCATGATGAGGTTGAGCGTAAAACCTTTAAAGGAAAAGAATATCTAGTATTAAAAGTTAGTTACGAAGACGCTATAGGAAGTGATATTTGGTATTTCTATTTTGATCCAAGTACGTATGCGATGGACATCTATCAATTTTTCAAAACAGATG
>CAJQOA010000009.1 GCA_905479815.1 uncultured Psychroserpens sp. | reverse complement strand
AGAAATGCCCAAAGTAGATGCAGAACTTTATTATGTTATTGATGAAAAAAACAATCAAGTAGAACTTAGTGATAAAGGTGTAGAGTATCTTTCTGGAGAAGACGACCCTAATTTCTTTGTAATGCCAGAAATGGGCACAGAAATAGCTAAGATTGAAAGTAAAGGTTTATCCTCAGAAAAAGAAGCTGAGGAAAAAGAGGAACTCTTTAGAGATTTTTCTATAAAAGGAGAACGCATACATACATTAAGCCAATTATTAAAAGCTTACGCCCTATTTGAAAAAGATACGGAATACGTCGTTATGGAAAACAAAGTAATGATTGTTGACCAACAAACGGGACGTATAATGGATGGTCGTCGTTATAGTGATGGACTACACCAAGCTATTGAAGCTAAAGAAAATGTAAAGATTGAAGATGCTACGCAAACTTTTGCTACAGTAACACTACAAAATTACTTTAGAATGTACCGTAAACTGTCTGGTATGACGGGTACTGCGGTTACTGAAGCTGGCGAACTTTGGGAAATATACAAGCTAGACGTTGTAGAAATCCCAACAAATAGACCTATTGCTCGTGATGACAGAGATGATTTGGTTTACAAAACAAAACGTGAAAAATACAATGCCGTTGTAGATGAAGTTACCAAACTTTCACAAAGTGGAAGACCAGTTCTTATCGGTACAACATCTGTTGATATATCAGAATTGTTAGGTAAAATTTTAGCACAGCGCAAAATACCGCACAATGTACTAAATGCAAAACAACATAAACGTGAAGCAGATATTGTTGCTGAAGCTGGTAATGCAGGACAAGTAACTATTGCTACAAACATGGCTGGTCGTGGTACGGATATTAAATTGTCTGAAGACGTAAAAGCTGCCGGTGGTTTAGCAATTGTTGGTACAGAACGTCACGACTCTCGTCGTGTAGACAGACAATTACGTGGACGTGCTGGTCGTCAAGGAGATCCAGGAAGTTCTCAATTTTATGTGTCTCTTGAAGATAACTTAATGCGTCTATTTGGTAGTGAGCGTATTGCCAAAATGATGGATAAAATGGGCTTAAAAGAAGGCGAAGTTATCCAACACGGAATGATTTCAAAATCTATAGAACGTGCTCAGAAAAAAGTAGAAGAAAACCAATTTGGAGTTCGTAAGCGTTTGTTAGAGTATGATGATGTGATGAATGCGCAACGTGAGGTTGTTTACAAACGTCGTAGACACGCTTTACATGGCGAACGTCTTCGTGTAGATTTAGCAAACATGATTTTTGACACTTCAGAAGTTATTGTAGACGCTAACAAAGAAGCTAATGATTTCAAGAATTTTGAATTTGAATTGATTCGTTATTTCTCGATGTCATCTCCAGTTTCTGAAGACCAATTTAATAAAATGGGAGCTCAAGAAATTGCAGGTATGGTTTACAAATCTGCATTTCAGCATTACAGAGATAAAATGCAGCGTGCTGCAGATCTTGCATATCCTGTTATTGAAAATGTATACAAAACACAACGCGATAAGTTTAAGCGTATCGTTGTCCCATTTACTGATGGCACAAAAACATTACAGGTTGTCACCGATTTAGAGAAAGCTTATGAATCTAAAGGGAAACAATTAATTAATGACTTTGAGAAAAACATAACATTAGCAATTGTTGATGATGCTTGGAAAACGCACTTGCGTAAAATGGATGAGTTAAAGCAGTCTGTACAATTAGCTGTACATGAGCAAAAAGACCCATTATTAATCTATAAATTTGAAGCTTTTGAGCTTTTTAAAACTACGATTGATCAGGTTAATAAAGATGTCATTTCATTTTTATTTAAAGGTGAAATTCCTCAAGAGACTGCAGATACGATAGAAGAAGCAAAAACGCGTAAACAAGAAAAATTAAATACTCAGAAGGATGAAATTCAAAATCTTGACGAGCGCGCTGCACAAAGCAGAGCGGTTGGTGAAGGCGCATCTCGCCAACAGCAAGTTGTAGAAACTATTGTGAGAGAGCAGCCAAAAATTGGACGTAACGATAAAGTGACTATAAAGCATGTGATGAGCGGCGAAAATAAAACCGTAAAGTACAAGCAAGCTATTCCGCTTATTGAAAAGGGCGAATGGGTATTGGTTGAATAAAAAAAACGTCACTTCGAGTATTGCGCTTTTTCAAGCGTGATGTATCGAGAAGTTTCTGTAGTAAAAGGTTCTCGATAGCTCTAGTGAGCGCAGTCGAAGTACGTTTCTCATAAACTCGAAACACACGAACTGACGACCTAGTAAATAAAAAAATCCTGACACTCTATGTATCAGGATTTTTTTTATTAGTAGAGCTTTAAAAGTAAATTAGGATCGGGACAATTCTGTTTATAATATTCCAAATCTAATAGATTAGAGACCCCAGGATAGTCTCCAGAATACTCTTGTATATCTTCAATTATCTGAAAGTGAAGATGTGGTGGATAATCTCCATTAACCTCAGCCGTTCCTAAACTAGCTATTTGCTGACCTTTAACGACTTTATCACCCCCCTTTATGTTTTCTATAGATTGTAGGCTTAGATGTCCGTATAATGTATAAAAACCTAGTCCTTCAATCTCGTGCTTTAAAACAAGTGTTGGACCGTAATCACCATGATTGGTATTATTATTAAAACTATGCACTTCGCCATCAATAGGTGCGAAAATTGGAGAAGATGCTTCTATCCATAAATCTAGACCCAAATGAATATTGCGTTCGGTTTCTGGGTTTTGTTGGTTAAAATAATCGCTTCGGTTATAAATACCTCTTTTTTCTATATAACCACCATATGCTACTTTGGCACTATTGCGCTTCATGTGTTTCCAAATAAAAACTTCTAAATCATCGGATGAGGACACATTAACAGCCTGTAATTCGGAATTACATACAGATAAATCTAATGGCACATATGCGTTGTACTCAATTGAAGCACTTAGTACTGGATGGCATTTAATAGATTTTAAAACACGTTCTAATATCATTTTTTTAGTACCGCTTCTAATTTTAAAATTTTATCTCTTGCGTAGGTCAAAGTACTGTCCATGTTAAAACATTTTTTAAAATTAGACAAGGCTTGTAGTGTATCACCTTTCATTAGTAGTGCATCCCCATAACTATCGTATGTATTAGCAGAAGTTGGATACTCAGCCTTATTTAATTTAAAAACACCTAATGCACTTTCTAGTTGATCTTCATTAATAAGTTGATATCCTAAAACATTTAAATCGGCTTCAGAAATTTGGTAATTAATAGTATCTGTCTTTTTGGAATGGTAATAGGCCAATCCGCTATCTAAATCTTGATTTAAAATGCGGTTTGCCATTTTTTTAGCCAGTTTCGCTTTAGGCATTTGATAAGGCTTTCCTTCTCTAATGTTTGAGATTCCGTAAAGTATATCTAAGTAATTATCAGTGGTATTATTGGTTAACAAAATAAATCCACTTTTGGTTTCAATTTCATTGTATAAAAATGTACTAAAACCTACCCAGCCACCAGAGTGAAAAACGGTTTGAGGTTTACTGG
>CAJQOA010000008.1 GCA_905479815.1 uncultured Psychroserpens sp. | reverse complement strand
ATCAATATTAGAAATCCATCCTGGAATATAAACCAAGTCAATAGCGCCAGAGCCAAAAACTTGGTATGCAATATTTACATCTCCGCTTTTAGTATAATTAGTATCAGGTTTCATTTGCTAATGTTATAATTGATTAATGATACTTTTCTAAAATATCATTCTCTACAATTATATAACAACCAGAACGAGATTTCTCCTGAAAATGACAATTGAACTAGTGGAAATTAAATAAATATGAATTACAAAATTAATCTTTCAAAAATCTAACATTACGCTGTAAACCTTCAAATTTAGTACGCTTAACAGCAGATTTTTTAAACACCTTACTAAACGTGTCTTGAGTAATCTCTTCCCAATCTTTTTTGGTCATATCCAATAATTCTGGATGTGGATTAAATAATGGTTCACTGTGTGCTTTTGAGAATCGATTCCAAGGACAAACATCTTGACATATATCGCAACCGAACATCCAATCATCAAATTGCCCTTTAAACTCTGTAGGTATATTCTCTTTAAGCTCTATAGTGAAATACGAAATACATTTACTGCCATCTACAACATAGGGCTCTGTAATGGCTCCTGTTGGGCAAGCATTAATGCATGCAGTACAAGTACCACAATGATCTGTTGTTGCATAATCGTATTCGAGTTCTAAATCGATAATCAACTCTGCAATAAAATAGAAAGATCCAATTTGCTGCGTCAATAAATTACTGTGTTTTCCAATCCATCCCAATCCAGATTTGGCTGCCCAAGCTTTGTCTAAAACTGGTGCTGAATCTACAAACGCTCGACCATGAACATCGCCAATTTCATCTTGAATAGACTGTAATAGTTCTTTGAGCTTATCTTTGATGACGAAGTGATAATCTGTGCCATAGGCATATTTAGAAAGTTGATAGCTTTCAGTGTTTTGAATTTCCGAGGGGTAATAGTTTAAGAGTAAAGACACCACGCTTTTTGAACCCTCAACCAATTTTGTAGGGTCCAGACGTTTATCAAAATGATTTTCCATATAACGCATTTCGCCATGTGCATTATTTTTTAACCATTTTTCTAATCTAGGCGCTTCTTCTTCTAAAAACCCTGCTTTACTAATTCCGCAGGATAAAAAGCCTAGACGCTTGGCTTCTGTTTTAATAAATTGAGATTGTTCTGATTTGTTCACCTTCAAATTTAAAACATCTAAAGTAGATTTTAGTCTTTTATGACTATCTAAAATGTAATGAATTAATCACAACCCATATCTTGAGATGACATTGGATCTGCATTAGGGAAGCAATAACCAGTTGGCAACTCTTCTGGAACATACCGTTGTAAGTTACTATCATAAAGTGCATTTTCTAAAAAAGCGGTAATTGCATCAATGTCATCATCTGTTAAATTAAGAGATGTAAACATTGGAGACATCTGACCAGTTGGTACTTCTTGGTTCTCTTTTAAAGCATTATTTTTATATCTAATGACATCTTCAATAGACTGAAAACTACCACCATGACCATAAAATGTTACATCTTTTAAATTATACAACTGAGGTGTTTTAAATTTATAATCATCTTCTGGGTTATTCGTAAAACCGCCTCTACCTCGTTTTGTAGCATCATCTATAACAGTTAATACATCATCACCTGCTAAATCCTTCATACCTAAAGCATGAAAATCCATTCCATTTAAAGCTGGTCCAGAGTGACACGAAAAACATTGAGCATCATCAAAAAATAAAAGTGCTCCTTCTGTTTCTTGCTCATTCATTGCCGAAGAATTACCATTTAACCATTGTTGAAAAGGTGCTTCATTTGGTAATAATGTACGTTCATAAGCTGCTATAGCTAAAGCGCCATTTAATTTGGTATATCGTTGTGATTCGTCAACATTTGGAAATGCTTGGTCAAACAAATCTTTGTATGCCGAATTAATTACAAAATCTTCATCTATGCGCAATCTATGAACATCCAAACCTGCGATGGCTTGTGTTTCTACACCTTCAAAACCAAGATTATTAGCTTCTTTAGGTGTTCCTGCTGTCCAGTTTGCTTCAGTACCTTGATTTGTTCCTGTACCGCCAAATTGACCATTCCATAACATCACATCTTGGTAAGCCACGTTTAATACACTTGGTGTTCTAATTGGCTGTATATCTAAATCTGATTCGGCGTATAAAGCGTTCTTAAATCGACCTTCACCATTAATTCCAAAACCATTCCCACCTTCTCCTATACCTTGTAAAATTCCACTTTGAAAACCTGCTTTAGCATGGTGACAACTTGCACAAGAGTACATTTCCATGCTTTCCTCCATGTTTGGATTCGTAGCTATACCAGTTTCATGAAAAAGTAATTTACCTAATTCAACTTTTGCAGAAGTCATTTGATTATTAGGATCGTTTGGGATGAGGTTAAAATCTGTTGATAGTGGTTGGATTAAAGCCTCTTTAGAACCATAGAGTTCAATTATTCTATTTTCTAAAATGCCTTGAGAAGGTATTGGCACATAGTTGTCGTCATCTGACGCACATGACATTAATGTTATCATGACTCCAGAAATAAGGACGCTATAAAACTTTAAGCTTTTCATTTTTATAGATTTAGTTGTATTGAAAATTAATTCAAAAATAAAAAGGAAGGTAAGTAAATTAGATTAAAGCCCTATTTTTTAGTTCAGATAAAGAAACGAAAGTTAAAATGTAATTTTCATGGGTAAAAAAAGTAAGAAATTTCTAATTTCTTTTTTCAAACTTAAGCATCGCATTTTTAGGTTTCAGTGTAATTAAAGGCGTGATGTCTATATCTTCAAACTCTGCATCTATTTTAAATTTTGAGATCAGCTCAGTCACAGCAATAATCATCTCAAACATTGCAAAATTATTACCAATACATTTTCTTGGCCCTGCTCCAAAAGGAAAGTACTGAGATGAAAATGGTCGAGACCCTTGTGTAAAACGTTCAGGCATAAACACCTTTGGTTGATCCCATAATTTTGGATGCCTATGTATTTCATAAACCGAAAACAACAAATTACAACCTGGTTCAAACACCATGTCATTAAAACGATCTGCCTCCACATTTACGCGATCTATAAAATACGCTGGTGGATACAATCGCATAGATTCTTCAAGTACTTGTTGACAAACTTTAGAGCTTGAAACTCGCGTCATTAAATCGCTATCATCTCCTCCTAAATCTAACCATTCTTTATAAATTTTATCTTGCCATTCTGGATGTTTTGCCAATAACTGAAAGGTAAAGGTTAATGCGTTAGAAGTTGTCTCATGACCTGCTGTAAAAATGATTAATATTTCGTCAATGAGTTGCTCTTCAGTCATTCCTTTACCATCATCATATTTGGTCTCTAAAAGCATGTCTAGTAAATCATCATAACGTTTACCTGAAGCCTTTCTTTCTTCAACTATGCGCTTTAAAATGGTTCGTGCCTCTTTTGAAAGATTTAGATATTTATCTAGTGTTCCGCTTATTTTAAACCACCATCCTAAATAAGGCTGACGTAATTCTCTAACAAGCATGCGTTGATTAGCTTCGGTTATAAACTGAAGCCTTTCCATATCTTTGGTTTTTGCTGCTTTGGTAAATAATGATTTTACAACCGTTTGAAATGCTAAATTATTAAGAATTGGGAACACATCTATTGTTTTATCAGGCTTGATATTTTCAAACTCAGAAACAATGGTGTCTTGCATTCCGCTTAACAAATTTTCCAGTTGCTTTTTGTGAAAAGCAGGCTGCATCATTTTACGTTGCTTCTTCCATTTTTCTCCTTCGGAAGTTAATAAGCCTTCACCAACATATTTGACTAAATCCTCTGTTTGGATTTTAGACTTCACATAGTTTTTTTGGTTTTTTTGAAGTACATATTGTGCTAATGCAGCATCACGACAAAAGTATATTTTGGTATTAAAACCTACGTTAAGCTTAAAAACATCTCCTTTTTCTTCGAAATTTGTATTGTGGAATGGTAGTGGGTTCTTAAGAATTTCGAGAGAATGCTTAATAAATTTTGATAGTGGGACTTCTGGTATTTCTTTCATCTAAAACAAACCTCCTTGCGTTGGCCCTTTAATTTTACCTAAATGTTTATACGCTTGTTCTGTAACTTCACGACCTCTAGGAGTTCGCATTAAGAAACCTTGCTGAATTAAAAAAGGCTCGTATACTTCTTCTATGGTTTCGGCACTTTCACTTACAGCTGTTGCGATTGTTGTAATACCTACAGGGCCGCCTTTAAACTTTTCAATGATAGTTGACAAAATTTTATTATCCATTTCGTCCAAACCATGTGCGTCTACATTAAGCGCTTCTAAAGCAAATTTAGCAATCTTTATATCAATACTTCCATTACCTTTTATTTGAGCAAAATCACGAACTCTACGTAATAAAGCATTAGCAATTCTTGGTGTTCCACGACTACGTCCAGCAATCTCGACAGCAGCTTCCATAGACGTTGGTACATTTAAAATTGATGCACTACGTTGAACAATCGTGGTTAGTAATTCTGTATTATAATATTGAAGTCTACTTTGTATACCAAAACGAGCTCGCATTGGAGACGTTAATAATCCTGAGCGTGTTGTAGCTCCAACTAACGTAAATGGATTTAAATTAATTTGAACCGTTCTTGCGTTTGGACCAGACTCAATCATGATATCGATTTTGTAGTCTTCCATAGCAGAGTACAAATATTCTTCTACGATAGGACTCAATCTGTGAATTTCGTCAATAAACAAGACGTCTCGTTCATCAAGATTTGTAAGTAACCCAGCTAAATCTCCTGGTTTATCCAAAACAGGACCAGAAGTCACTTTGATACTAACATTAAGTTCACTGGCTAAAATATGGGCTAACGTCGTTTTACCTAATCCTGGAGGACCATGAAACAATGTGTGATCTAAAGCTTCATCTCTACCATTAGCTGCTTGAACAAAAATTTGAAGATTTTCCAATACTTGATCTTGTCCTGTAAAATCATCAAAGGATAAGGGTCTTAACTTTTTTTCAACGTCCTGTTCTTCTGGTGTGAAATTTTCGTTTGTTGGGTCTAGGTTTTCGTTCATACAACACAAATATAAACAAAAAGCCTTTCGATATTTACGAAAGGCTTTTCAATATTATATAAAGGAATCTTAATGTTGTAACTCTTCCTCACCATCATACAATGGTACATTTTGAGGTACAAAATCATCATCATGCCCTGGTTTACTATAATCATAAGCCCAACGGTGAACGTGAGGAATCTCTCCTGGCCAGTTACCATGCATATGCTCAACTGGAGCAGTCCATTCTAATGTGTTTGATCTCCAAGGGTTCTGCACTGTCTTTTTCCCGAAGAAAATAGAATAGAAGAAGTTCCATAAATACACTAGTTGAAAAATACCACCTACTAGAGCGAACATTGTAATGACTACGTTAGCATTAGCTGTATCATCAAATAATGGGAAATTAGAGTTTGTATAATAACGTCTTGGTAATCCTGCCATACCTATAAAGTGCATTGGAAAGAAAACACCGTAAGCACATATTGCAGTTACCCAGAAGTGTAAATAACCTAAGTTTTTGTTTAACATACGTCCAAACATTTTAGGGAACCAATGGTAGATTCCTGCAAACATTCCATAAAGTGCAGAGATACCCATTACTAGGTGAAAATGCGCTACAACGAAATATGTATCATGAACGTTAATATCTAAAGCACTATCTCCTAAGATAATACCTGTTAAACCACCTGTAATGAACGTCGATACTAATCCAATTGAGAATAGCATTGCTGGATTCAACTGGAGGTTACCCTTCCAGAGTGTGGTTATATAGTTAAAAGCTTTTACTGCGGAAGGAATAGCAATTAATAAGGTCGTAAATGTAAATACAGACCCTAAGAATGGATTCATTCCTGAAATAAACATATGGTGACCCCAAACTATCGTAGAAAGGAATGCAATTGCGAGAATTGACATAACCATTGCTCTATAACCGAAAATTGGTTTACGAGAGTTTGTTGCAATAATTTCTGAAGTAATACCCAATGCTGGTAATAATACAATATATACCTCTGGGTGACCTAAGAACCAAAATAAGTGCTCAAACAATACTGGAGAACCACCTTGGTAGTGTAACACTTCACCTTGTATAAAAATATCTGAAAGGAAGAATGATGTTCCAAAACTTCTATCCATTATTAATAATAATGCTGCAGATAATAATACAGGGAAAGATACGATACCAATAATTGCAGTTACAAAAAATGCCCAAATTGTTAAAGGTAGTCTTGTCATAGACATTCCTTTAGTACGTAAATTAATAACTGTAACGACATAATTTAATGATCCTAACAAAGAGGATGCAATAAATATTGCCATAGATACTAACCATAAGGTCATACCCATACCAGAACCTCCTTGAGCCATTGGCAACGCACTCAATGGTGGATAGATTGTCCAACCTGCTGCTGCTGGTCCAAATTCTACAAAAAAGGAAATACACATGATTACACTAGACAAGAAAAATAACCAATATGAAACCATGTTTAGGAAACCTGATGCCATATCACGTGCTCCAATTTGCAACGGAATTAATAAGTTACTAAATGTACCACTCAATCCTGCTGTTAGTACAAAGAATACCATTATAGTACCGTGAATAGTTACTAATGCTAAATAAATATCTGCATCCATAACACCTTCTGGAGCCCATTTACCTAATAATGCTTCAAACAAAACATTTGGTTTCTCTGGCCATGCAATTTGCATACGCATCATCATAGACATCATAACTCCAATAACACCCATAATAGTACCTGTAATAAGATACTGTTTAGCTATCATTTTATGGTCTTGACTAAATATATATTTAGTTACAAAAGTCTCTTTATGATGATGTCCGTGATCGTCGTCGTGTGCGTGAGTATCTGCGTGTGCTGACATAATCTATTTTCTTTTTTTAATCTTAGTTGTTAGTTAAAGAATTCTTGAATATTTTTTGCTCTGCAATCCAAGCGTCATATTCTTCCTGAGTTTCTACTATAATCTTCATTTGCATATTGTAATGTGATTTTCCACAAATCTTATTACATAACAACAAGTAATCAAACTCATACATTAAATCTTGACCTTTAGCCTCTATCTCTTCTTTGTTTTCAAGTCTAAGCGCATTAATGTTTGCTACTTTTTCTTGAATGTCTGGATTTAGACGCATCTCTTCGGTAGTAACAGTTGGTGTAAAACCAAACTGAGTAATCATACCAGGAACACAGTTCATTTGTGCTCTAAAGTGTGGCATATAAGCAGAGTGCAATACGTCTTGTGAACGCATTTTAAAAAGCACTGGTTTTCCAACAGGTAAATGTAATTCAGTAGTGATGACATCATCTTGAGCGTTAGGATCAGATTCATCTACACCTAGAATATTAGCACGATCAATATCAATCAATCTAACGTTTGCCATACCTAAAGTCTTATCTTCTCCAGCATATCTTGCTTTCCAGTTAAATTGCTGAGCATATAATTCGACAACTAATGTATCTTCAGTCTCTTCAACATTCATAATACTTGTCCAAGTAAATAAACCCCAAATAATTAAACCTGCTAATACTACAACTGGTATGAATGTCCAAATAGCTTCAAGCGTATTATTATCTGCATAGAATAACGCTTTACGTCCTTTTTCTCCTTTGTATTTAAATGCAAAGTAGTGTAGTAAAAATTGAGTAATCGTTTGTACTATGAAAATAAGAGCCATAGAAATAATCATTAACTTATCTAAACCTGGCCCATGTTCTGAAGCAGAATTAGATGTTAATGGTAAATCTCCTAGGTACCAAAAACTAGCGATAGTAATGGCATAGATGAAGATTAAGAACCCCATCATTAAGTAACCATTAATTTTATTGTCTTTATCTGTAGCTACTTGACTATTTGAAGAGCCTACTTGAGCTAAGTCAAATATCTTGACCATTTGCCAAATCGCAATAGCTATAAAAAGTACTATTATAAGTGTTAAAAAAGCAGTCATTGTCGTTTCTGTTCTTTATATAATTTATTAATAATGGAAATGTTCACTTTCTTTGATGAAAGGATTACGTTTAGGCTCTAAAGGGTGTTTTGTCAACGCAGTAAAGACAATAAAAATAAATAATCCAGCAAAAAGAAGTATTGAACTAATTTCTGGAATACCTATAGACCATTGATCTCCAACTGTAGCTGGCATAATCATATTGAAAATATCAATATAGTGTCCGCATAAAATCACGATACCTGCCATAATCACAAACCAAGGAATACGTTTGTAATCACTATTCATTAATACCAATAATGGGAATACAAAATTCATTGCAACCATACCTAAAAACGGTAATTGGTAATCTTGAAAACGTGTTACAAAGTATGTAACTTCCTCTGGAATGTTAGAATACCAGATTAACATAAATTGAGAGAACCATAAATAGGTCCAGAAAATACTAAATCCAAACATGAACTTAGCTAAATCGTGAATATGACTATCATTTACTTTAGGTAAATATCCTCTAGATTTTAAGTATATCGTAACCATTGAAATTACAGTTATACCACAAACCATCATTCCTGCTAATACATACCATCCAAATAGTGTTGAGAACCAGTGAGGATCTACACTCATGATCCAATCCCAAGACATTATAGATTCTGTGTATAAAAAGAACACTAAAAATGCTGCAGATATACGGAAAGTCTTTACAAAGTTTTTATTGTCATCTGCTTCATCTTGAGCAATTGAGTACTTACGAGAGAAGTATCTGTAAAGGTACCATCCTGCAATAAAAATTAACCCTCTAATTCCAAACCATGTGATATTTAACCAACCTGCTTTTCCTTGTATTAACTTATCGTGCGCTACAACTTCTGGATCCATCCAAACGAATATTCCATAGTGACCTATAACTCCAGACGCGATTGCGATACCTAAAACAATTAATGCTCCTGGTAACATATAAGCTGTTATCCCTTCCATAACTCTTAGTAATAAAGGAGACCAACCAGCTTGTGATGCGTATTGTACTGCATAAAATGCTAATACACCAAGTGCTATCATAAAAAAGAAAAAAGCTGCGACATATAAAGCTGCCCAAGGTCTTTTATGCATGGCATGCATGACGTGGTTAACATGTTTAGTGTGCTCATCAACTTCTGCATGAGCATGTCCTTCTGCTGTGTCATGCCCAGTAGTTTCTACATGGGCATCTGTTGCATGTGATGCTTCAGTAGCATGAGAATCTTCAACATTAACTTCGTGATGATCTGCTGCTTCTCCGTGACCATCACCATGATGAGCTTCACTAGCTAACATCGTCTCTACTTCAGCAAAGTCTTTGTTAGATGTGAGAAAACCATAAGCAACACCGATAAATCCTAATATCATTAGGCCGATTGCAACTGATTTTAATTTACTTGAAAATGTATACATATCTATATATAATCTTTATCTATCTTATTTTTCTAAGTCTGCTTTCAATTCCATAACGTAATCTACTACTTGCCAGCGCTCTTCTTCATTTAATTGATTAGCATAAGAACCCATTGCATTTTTACCGTAGTAAATCGTGTGATATATACTACCTACTGTAATAGCTCTACCTGCGTCATCATAACTTGGCACACCTAAAATCTTTTCTCTTTTAACTAAAGTACCTTGTCCATCACCTTTTTTACCGTGACATATTCCACAATAAATTTCATAAAGCTGTCCTGCTCTCAATCTATCGATTTGAGTAGAATCTAACGGACTAGTTAATGTTGCTTTTGCAAGTACATAACCGTCATTAGAATTTTCGATTTCAAAAGGCATGTGATCTCCTCTAGGAATTGAACCCTCGGCTGGTAACTGAGCTTCTACGCCTCCTGGAAAAGCATCAGATTCCTGATAAGCTTCATAACCAACAGACTCGTACATATTTGGCATAAACTGGTAATTAGGTCTTGAATTCTTTTTACAAGAAACAACACTTCCAAAAACCATTAATACTACTACTATTTTAAAAACACTTTTCATCTGTTTCAATTAATGCGTTTTATCTATTAAATTAATTTCTACTGCTCCAGTTTCCTTTAACAAATCTGTAAGCTCATTTTCATTTCCATTTACAGAAATTTCCATTAAAAAATGATCATCTGTAGTCCTTGGATCTGGGTTTTCAGCTTCTTTAAATGGCCACATTCTACTTCTTAAATAAAATGTGATTACCATTAAATGGGCTGCAAAGAATACTGTTAACTCAAACATGATTGGCACGAATGCAGGCATATTTTCGATATAACTAAAACTTGGTTTTCCACCAATATCTTGAGGCCAATCTTCTATCATAATAAAATTCATCATTACGATTGCAACAGTTAAACCAACACAACCATACATAAATGATGCAATAGCTATTCTTGTTGGTTCTAGTCCCATCGCT
>CAJQOA010000007.1 GCA_905479815.1 uncultured Psychroserpens sp. | reverse complement strand
GAGGAAGCTTTATATCAAACGCAAAATAGAAGTGGTCAAGATCCATTGAATTTCCCAATTCGATTGACTAATAAATTAGGGCATTTAAATTCGTTAGTTGGTATGGGAGACTTTGCGCCAACAGATCAAGATATTGCTGTAAAAAACGAGCTAACTGCTAAAATTGATGAGCAATTAAATTTGTTTAATGCATTAATAGCAGATAAGATCAATCAATTTAATAAAGATTTTAATGCAAAAAATTTAAACTACTTATTTGTAGAAAATTAATGGAATATTACAACTATATAAAAGCACTACATCTCATATTTATAGTCACATGGTTTGCTGGCTTATTTTATATCCCGAGACTTTTTGTGTACCAAATTGAAGCATTTCATAAGCCATCTCCAGAAAAGGAGATTTTAGGAAAGCAACTTAAATTAATGGCAAAACGCTTATGGAATATCATTACGTGGCCATCTGCAATTTTAGCGACCACTTTTGCGATTTGGTTACTTATTTTAAATCCAGTTTTATTAGAAATCCCTTGGATGCAAGTCAAGCTAGGGTTTGTTGTTTTATTGATTTTGTATCATCTTAAAACACATCATTATTATAAACAGTTACAAAATGATGACGTTAAGAAATCGTCTAATTTTATGCGTCTTTGGAACGAAGGTGCTACGTTTATTTTATTCGCAGTGATATTCTTAGTTATTCTAAAAAGCGCTATTAATTGGATATTTGGAGTTGTAGGTATTTTTGTTTTAGGTGTTTTACTAATGCTAGGATTTAAAATTTATAAAAATATGCGACACAAAAATCCAGATGCTTAATAATGGCTTAATTATTGTTACATTTATTGCACTACAAAAACTAAGATGAGGTTAAACAAATTGTCTTTACGAGTCCGTATTTTCTTTGCCATGATATTATTGGTGCTTATTGCAAGCATCTTAATTGCAGGTGTTACTATTTATCAATATAATGAAGAGGCCATAGATTATCATGAAGAACGATTAAAGCGAAAGGAAACCGCTATTATTAGTGATATAAACTATGTTATTAGAGAGACGACTTATCCTGTAGAAACTGAGAAAGTATCCTTAATTTTTAAAGATGAAATCTATAGAATTGATGCTATTCATGGTTTGCGAGTCATTCTATATGATTTAGATGGGACGCTTTTAAAATCTTCAAAGGCTAGTATAACTAAAGACTCTGTAGTTAGCTGTATTGATGTTGATATTTTAAATGAAATTTCAAATGGTGCAGATCATAGACATGTTGTAAAAAACGAAAAAAATGGAGAAACGTTTCAGTCGTCATATAGATATATTTACGATGCAAGGTCTAAGCCTTTAGCCATATTAAATCTCCCGTATTTAGAGAATGATGACTTTCTTAATAAAGAGCTTAACGAGTTTTTAGAACGCTTGGTATATGCTTATTTATTTATGATGCTTATTGCTATTATCTTGGCATTATTATTATCAAAATATATTACAAGAACACTTAAAACGATTTCTGACAAAATCAACGAAACTCGACTAGAAAAACGAAATAAAAAAATAGATGTTTCGTCTTCAAGTGAGGAGATTTCAACCTTAGTCAACTCATATAATAGTATGATTGATGAACTTGAGGAAAGTGCTGTTAAATTAGCAACTAACGAAAGGGAGCAAGCATGGAGAGAGATGGCAAAGCAGGTTGCCCATGAGATTAAAAATCCATTAACTCCAATGCGATTGAGTGTACAAAGTTTTCAAAGAAAATTTGACCCTCAGGATGAAAACATACATCAAAAGGTAGATGAATATAGCCAAACACTCATCCAACAAATTGATACCATGAGCTCTATAGCGTCTGCGTTTTCAAATTTTGCAAAAATGCCAGCGCAACAAAATGAAACCTTAAATGTGGTTAATATTGTTAAGTTAGGCCTTGATATTTTTAGTGAAGATTATATTGTTTTTTCTTCGGAAGAGGATGAGATCATGGTGAATTTTGATCGTACGCAGCTTATTCGAGTGGTTACCAATTTGGTTAAAAATGGTATTCAAGCCATTCCGGATGATAGAGAAAACCCAAAAATTGAGGTTAAGGTCTTTTCTGAAGGTGAAAATGTTATGGTCACAGTTGAAGATAATGGTGTAGGGATTTCTGAAGACAATAAAATAAAAATATTTGAGCCAAAATTCACAACCAAATCTAGCGGAATGGGATTAGGTCTCGCCATGGTAAAAAATATCGTGGAAACTTATAAAGGAAATATTACCTTTACATCTCAACTTGGTATTGGAACTACTTTTATAGTTACATTTCCAAAGAAATAATAAATCCCTGATACATACAGGATTCTCATAATCACGAGAATAAAAAAAATCTAGAATGAGTTACGACACAATTTTAAGTACTACAAATAACGGAATTACAACCATCACAGTTAATAGACCAAATAAATTGAATGCGCTCAATAAAGTGACTATTGAAGAACTTCATAAAGCGTTTAAAGCGGCAAATAAGGACAAACAAACTAAAGTGGTTATTATCACTGGTAGTGGTGAAAAGGCTTTTGTAGCTGGTGCAGATATTAGTGAATTTGCAGATTTTGATGTAAAAAATGCTGAAAAATTAGCAGGTGAAGGTCAAAAAATGTTGTTTGATTATATAGAAAATTTATCGACTCCCGTTATTGCAGCTGTTAATGGTTTTGCATTAGGAGGTGGTTTAGAGTTGGCGATGGCCTGCCATTTTAGAGTGGCAAGTGATAACGCAAAAATGGGACTACCAGAAGTGTCTTTAGGCGTGATTCCTGGTTATGGTGGCACACAACGTTTACCGCAATTAGTTGGTAAAGGTAGAGCTATGGAAATGGTGATGACTGCAGGAATGATTGATGCTAATAAAGCTTTGGACTATGGATTGGTAAATCATGTGACTTCTCAAGAGGAGTTGATTGCTTTAGCCGAAAAAATAGCAAGTAAAATTATGCGTAATTCTTCAGTTGCTATTAAAGGTGCTATAAAATCTATAAACGCTAATTATAAAGATGGTGTTGACGGATACAAAACCGAAATCAAACAGTTTGGTAAATGCTTTGGTACCGAAGATTTTAAAGAAGGGACTACTGCTTTTTTACAAAAGCGTAAGGCAGAGTTTCCTGGGAAATAGTTAGAGGTAACTCTTTCATAATTAACTATATAAAACAGAAAAGTCATTACGAAAGTAATGACTTTTTATGCTCCTCTTCTAAGACTCGAACTTAGGACCCTCTGATTAACAGTCAGATGCTCTAACCAACTGAGCTAAAGAGGAAGGTTATTTATCGCGTTAGCGAGCGCAAATATATATTAAATTTTAAGTTTGTCAAACATTTTTTTTAAAAAAAAAATGATTTTTTTTATTAAATCCAATCATTAATATTGGCAGACAGTACCATAGCAATTAATACAATAAACCCAACTAACTGAGCACGCTCTAAAAACTTCTCATTTGGTGTTCTACCAGAAATGATTTCATATAGTAAAAACATCACATGGCCACCATCTAAAACAGGTATAGGCAATAAGTTAAGTACACCTAACATAATAGATAGAAAAGCAGTAAGACCCCAAAAAGCTTGCCAGCTCCATTGACCAGGAAAAATACTATATATTGCTTTAAAGCCTCCAACACCTTTATAGGCACCAGTACTAGGTGTGAATATTTTTTTAAGTTGTACACCGTAAGATGATACTTGTGTTGTGAATTTATCAAAGCCTACAACAAAACTTTCTCCAAAACCATATTCTTTTCTTACAATATCATAATAGTCTAATTTTTCTAGATCACTTAAAGTACCACCTGAAATAATACCGAGTCTCCCATCATTACCAACATTTAGTGTCATTGGGATGGTTTTCCCATCTCTAAGAATATCAACAGAAACTTCAGTACCTGCTAATGGCTTTATTCTATCTCCTAATTCATCAGAATACTTTAAGGGCTCATTATTAATAGCCATTATAATATCTCCAGTTTTAAGGTCTTTACCTTTGTTCGCTAGAGTATCAATAACATGTTCTACAACAAACGGATAACGTAAACCAAAAAAGCTTCTACTGTCTCCTGTGCTTAATTGACCTAAGAAATCTTCAGGAAGTGTGATTTCTTTAGTTTCGTTGTTACTTATAACCGTTAATTTTTCAGCTTCAATTAGTTTCTTTCTTATTTCAGAAACCATAGTTACTTTTTCACCATTAATAGACACAACATTATCACCTGTTTTTAAACCTAAATTGGTTAAAATAGGATTAGTAACTGTATATCCATCTTTTACACTACTGGCAGCAATATCAGTATCACCATAACCAAAAGCTAAGAACACATATATCACATAGGCAAGTATAAAGTTTACTGTAACTCCACCCAACATTATTATTAAACGTTGCCAAGCTGGTTTTGAACGAAATTCCCAAGGTTTTGGTGGTTGAGCCATTTGCTCTTTGTCCATGCTCTCATCCATCATTCCTGCTATTTTTACATAACCACCTAATGGTAACCAGCCAATTCCATATTCAGTACCGCCAATTTTCTTTTTAAATAAAGAAAACTTAACGTCAAAAAATAGATAAAACTTTTCTACTCTGGTTTTAAATAGTTTTGCTGGTATAAAGTGACCTAATTCGTGTAATACGATTAGTAGTGAAAGACTCAATAAAAACTGAGATATTCTAATTACAAACTCCATGTATCTTAAATCATAAAAATTCTAAGCGACAAAAGTAGTGTTTTAGCACGATTTATAATTACTTTTTTAACACCGTTTTAGTAATGACACCATCTTTGGTTTGAAATTTAATAAAGAATAGTCCTGAAGTCCAAATAGATGTATCTAAAGTGGAGGTATATGGCAATTGATTAACAAGTTGACCTAATGGGTTAAAGATTTTTATTTCTGAAATATCTAAACTTGAAGGCTTGTCAATAAATAAGACATCAGAAGTCGGATTAGGATATACCAATAAACTATTAGCGATCTCTAAATCGTCAACACCTAAAACCACACTGTTATTTCTAGATATGAGATCAGACTCAGGGTCAAAAAGGATGCTTTGAACCTCAAACCCTACACTCTCTAAAAAGTTTTGCTGATTAGTAGTATTGTCTAAAACAAGATTTAATGTTTCTCCAAGTGTTCCAACCAAGCGCACAGGAACTGGAGCTTCAAAAAAGGAAACCGAAGGGTGACTTTGTGTTTGCGCAATAGTTATTGAAACCTGATTAGTTATAGGTTGATTCCAGTTTATGGTATAGCTAGGATATCCTTGATTGTATAACCAATCATCAAAAAACTCAGTTAAATCCTCTGCAGACGATGTTTCAACTATATTGATAAAATCTTCCGTTTTAGCATAATCATAAGCATGCTGTGAGCTCGCCAAATACGTTTGTAAAGCTTGAAAAAAGGGTGCGTCTCCAAGTTTTTTTCTAAGCATATGTAAAACCATTGATCCTTTATTGTAAGATAATCGTCCACTAAAAATTCTACTAACACTTGTTGTATCTGCATCTGTAAGATATACAGATCCACTAGTTTGAGACGTTATAGAGTTATTTCGTTGCTGTTTCCAAGTTGTAAACGCATCATTACCGTCTAAATTTTCTATAGTAATTCCAGAGAGGTATGTTGCAAAACCTTCGTTAAGCCAGATGTCTTTCCAGCTTCCGCAGGTAATTTTATTTCCAAACCATTGATGGGCTAGCTCGTGGGCAACAAGGTTGCGTCCAAAACTCCCCATGAATGAAACAGTTGTATGTTCCATACCTCCTCCCCAACCAAATTGGGCATGACCATATTTTTCATCTGCATAAGGATATTCTTCAAATAGATTCGTGTAAATATTCATGATATCTACAGTGATAGGTGTGCCTGCTTGAGCATTTGCTAAACTTTCTGGGTAAACATAATTTACAATATCAAAAGGGTTCCCATTATTTGGAACTGTATGAGAATACACTTCGTAATTGGTAGCAGCAATCGCAATAAGATATGCTGGTATTGGATAACGATGCTTGAAATGTGTTGTTTTATCTGTTCCGTTGATAATTTGACTTTGTTCAAGACCGTTAGATACCGAAATATATTCTTCGTTAGATGGGTTAAATTGTGGCGTTGTCATAAACACATCAATAGAGTCTATTTTATCAATCAAATCTTGCTTACAAGGCCACCAAGCTTTAGCTCCATAAGGTTCAGAAAGCGTCCAAATTACTGGATCACCATTATGTTGTGTTTGTTCAAATGAACCAAAACCAGAGCTTATTGGGTTTCCAGAATAACTCACTGTGAGAGAATCTAAAACACCAGTGTTTTGAGTCACAGGTAAAGTAATTACTAATTCATCATCTGCATTTTGAGTAAAGGCTAATATGTTCCCTCTTTGTAAAACTTGAGAAACAACCATGTTTGATGTTAAATCAAACGTCACTGTAGTCATATCACTTTTTGCTTCAAAATAACTAGTGATGTCACCAGTAATAAATGCAACCGATGGATCAATATCTAATTCTAGTCTATGATATTTTAAATCATAATTACCTGTGTTGAGGTTTGAACGTTGCATCATGTGATTTAACGCAGACTTAGCTTCAGATTCTCTAATAGCATCTAAAGTTTCATTATAATCTTGAGAGAAGGATAGGGTTGTATAGAGACCTAATAAAAGGAGTAGTCTTAATTTCATAATGTTTTTCTTTTTATTCTAATAGCATGTTAAAAGTACACATTTTGTTGCTATTGTGTCGTATTTTTGCAATCCAAACTTACAAATCACAATTGTTAAAGTCTTAATTATCAGTTTATGTTGAGGTATCTAAAACAGCTCAAAGTATTTTTTTTCGTTCTTACTATCGTATCAGGTGTAATTATATATTTTATTTATTCAGCTTTAAATGTTGAACAGCCATTACCTATTTATGCTCCAAATAGAGTAGACGCAGAATTAGTAGATAGTACTATTCAGCATAAAAAAAAGCATCATAAAATAGCAGATTTTGAACTTATTAATCAAAATGGAGAGACGATTACTCAAGACACATATGAAAATAAAATTTACGTAGCAGATTTCTTTTTCACGACATGTCAAACCATTTGCCCAATTATGACAGATCAAATGGCACGTGTTCAAATAGAAATTTTGAATGACGATGAGGTCATGTTATTATCACATTCTGTGACACCAGAAATAGATTCAGTAGCACAATTAAAACGTTATGCTATTAAGAAAGGCGTGAATGATAGTAAATGGAATCTTGTCACAGGAGACCGAAAACAAATTTATGACCTGGCAAGAAAATCATACCTAGTCGTAAAAGATGATAATTCTGAGGACTACGGAATGATTCACACCGAAAACTTTGCACTTATAGATAAAAACAAGCAGATTAGAGGTTTATACAATGGAATAAGCCCAACTTCTGTAGACTCTTTAATACAAGATATTAAGCGACTTAAAAAGGAATATCAATAAAAACCAATTACAATTTTTTTACACTGAAATTTTCCTTTATTTTTGCTTACTTAAAATCAATCTAAATAAGCTTGAAATTCACTTTAGCAGATATTAAACGAGGTCAACAGGGTATTATTACCGATGTTTCCTCTATTCATGTGCCGCTTAAACTCCTAGAAATGGGGTGTTTGCCAGGTAACTCTGTTGAACTTGTACAAGTTGCTCCTTTTGCAGATCCAATGTATCTTAATATTAATGGTACTCACTTAGCGATAAGAAAAGAAACTGCTATTCACATTTTAATAGAGATTTCTAATGCCTAAACAAATCAATGTTGCACTTATTGGAAATCCAAATACAGGAAAAACGTCTGTTTTTAATGCACTTACAGGCTTAAATCAAAAAGTTGGTAACTATCCAGGAATTACGGTTGAGAAAAAAGAAGGAATTTGTAAACTTCCAAGAGGAGTTAAAGCTCATATTATTGATTTACCAGGAACCTATAGTTTAAACGCGTCTTCTCTTGATGAAAATGTGGTGATTGAGTTACTCCTCAATAAAAATGATAAAGATTTCCCAGATGTTGCAGTCGTAGTAAGTGATGTTGAAAATTTAAAACGAAACTTACTTTTATATACTCAGATCAAAGATTTAGAGATTCCTACAATTTTGGTTATCAATATGTCAGATAGGATGGCCTATAAGGGCATTCAGTTAGATATTCCTTATTTAGAACAAGAACTGCAAACTAAAATTGCCCTTATAAGTACTAGAAAAAATAAAGGTATAGATCAACTCAAAGAGCTCATTACAAATTATAAAGAGTTATCAAGCACACCTTGTTTAAGTGCTTCGGAAATTGACACAGAGTATTTTGATAAGCTAAGAAAAGCATTTCCAAATCAGTTATTATATAAATTGTGGTTGGTTATTACACAGGATGTTAACTTCGGAAAAGTTGATAGAAATGAAATTGATGCTATCAATAGTTTTAAAACTAAAGGTAAAGCCGATCTTAAGCGCTTACAACAAAAAGAAACGATAAAACGCTATCAATTTATTAATAATACACTTAAACAAGGTCAGACAATTGATCTTAAAACAGCGAAAGACCTTAGAATAAAACTAGATAGAGTTTTAACTCATAAGGTTTGGGGGTATCTCATCTTTTTTGTCATCTTATTAACGATATTTCAAGCAATATATGAGTGGGCTCAAGTGCCTATGGAGCTTATTGATGGAGCATTTGCCTGGTTAAGTGAGTGGACTCAAAGCATTTTGCCAGAAGGTGTCTTTACTAATTTAATTACCGAAGGTATTATTCCTGGACTAGGTGGTATCGTGATATTTATTCCACAAATAGCATTTCTGTTTTTGTTCATCGCCATCCTAGAAGAGAGTGGTTATATGAGTCGTGTTGTCTTTTTGATGGATCGTATTATGAGGCGTTTTGGTTTGAGCGGTAAAAGTGTGGTACCATTAATATCAGGAACTGCATGTGCTATTCCAGCAATTATGGCAACTAGAAACATTGAAAGTTGGAAAGAACGTTTGATAACGATTCTAGTGACACCATTTACAACCTGTTCAGCACGTTTGCCAGTATATTTAATCATCATAGAATTAGTGATTCCCGAAGGTCGTTTTTTAGGATTAGGATATCAACCATTAACACTTATGTTACTTTATCTTATTGGTTTTGGTACAGCAATTGTTTCTGCCTGGATCTTAAATAAGATTCTAAAAATGAAGAGCAAAACCTTTTTTGTGGTAGAAATGCCAAATTACAAATTGCCTTTATTTAAAAATGTAGCACTAACAGTTTTAGAGAAGACAAAGTCATTTGTATTTGGAGCAGGTAAAATCATTTTAGCAATATCGATTGTATTGTGGTTTTTAGCATCTTATGGACCAGGAGATAGTTTCAATAATGCAGAAGAAATTGTCACTGTTGAGTATGCTTCGGAAAATTTATCTTCGGAAGAATTACAACAAAAAATATCATCTCATAAACTAGAACATTCTTTTATTGGTATTGCTGGACAAGCTATAGAACCTGCCATTAGACCATTAGGATATGATTGGAAAATAGGAATCGCAATTGTAAGCTCATTTGCAGCTCGAGAAGTCTTTGTAGGAACATTAGCAACGATATATAGTGTAGAAAATGATGACGTAGATACCATCACAAATAGAATGGCTAAAGACACAAATAGAACAACAGATGGTAAACTATTTACCCTAGCATCAGGGATTTCTTTACTATTATTCTATGCTTTTGCTATGCAATGTATGAGTACATTAGCAATTGTGAAGCGAGAAACTAATACTTGGAAATGGCCAATGTTACAACTTGTGATTATGACTGCATTTGCTTATGTTGTAGCTTTGATTGCTTATCAATTTTTAAAGTAAGATTTAAACTGTTTTAACGACAAACAAATTATGAATACCATAGTACAAAACATATTAGTTTTTATAGCGCTAGCAATAGCGATGTGGTTTTTATTGAATAAATTTGGCGTACTTCCTAAGAAAAAAACATCTGGATCTAAAGCTTGCGGTCAAGATGATTGTGGGTGTCATTGACGATAATTTCGCATCACGAAAAAATTAGCATTATAAGACGCTTCTTTAGTTTTCTCTTTAGATTTTGGGTATGGATACAATTCGGTTATGTATATGTCGTAGTTTTTCATTCTATAACACATATTTGTGCTTGCAAAAATATAACCCTCAGCGTCAATAGTGACTTCTTTGTTTTTAAGAAAGACCCCATCTTCAATTATTGATAATAAGATTTTAGCTTCACCTGCCCTTACACAATTTACATCTTTTGGACAACGAGAATCTATAAGTACCTTTTCAAAAGTAATGACCACATTTTTAAATGACACTGCATCGTGAATTTTAATGTTGGTATTAATAGGTATAGAATCGTAAGTAAAGTCAAGCGGTTTTATTGTTTTTTGAGCAAAACAATACCCAAAAGCTAAATAACAAATTATTAAAAGTTTAATTTTCATGTATCGATTTTACTTATTATACGCCCTAAACCATGCCAAAGTATGCGCTACCTTACTTATTAAATTACTTGGTTTACGTGCAATACCATGAGATGCATCAGGAATTTCTACTAAAACAGTTTCAATTTTTCGAAGTTTTAAAGCATGATACAATTGTTTGGCTTCACTAGGAGGCGTTCTCAAATCATTAAGACCAACCATTACCATTGTTGGCGTTTCAATATTACCAACTAAGGAGATGGGTGAGAACTTCCAATAGGTTTCAAAGTTTTCCCAAGGTTGCCCTGGATATCTAGAATTGGCATAACCATAATAATTATCTGCAACTAAAGTTTTACTAATCCAATTCATAACTGGTTTTGCAACTACAGCAGCTTTAAAACGCTTATTTTTTCCAATAATCCATGCGGTCATAATACCTCCAGCGCTTCCGCCAGTGACAAATAACTTAGTGTTATCTGCGATGCCATTTTCTACTAAATGATCTACACCATCCATGACATCATTATAATCTTGACCTGGATAATTATTGTATAATAGGTTTCCAAATTCTTCACCATAACTGGTGCTTCCTCTTGGGTTTGGGTAAAATACCACATAACCATCTGCTGCGTAGAGTTGGATTTCCGCAGTAAAACGGTCTCCATAATTTAAGATTGGTCCGCCATGATTTTCAACTAATAACGGATATGCTTTTGAACTATCGTAAAATGGTGGTTTAACAATCCATCCTTGAATATCCCGTCCATCAAAAGAGGATTTGTACCAGACTTCTTCTGTTTCACCTAATTGGCGATGATCTAAAACATCTGAGTTTAAACTCGTGATGAGTTGAGGTGCTTTTTTGTTCTGAATAACCGCTAAATCTGCTGGATATTCTGGTCGAGTTTGCGTAAAAACAACCGTCCCATTAGTTGAAACAGAATACGAACCAGAAGCATAAGGCCTTCCTAATGTTGTACCTCCTAAATTATCTGCTAGTTTCGTTATTTCGCCAGAGGTTGTGATATGAGCAACTTTAGAATTTCCTTTGTCATCATATGTAAAATATAAGCCTTTACCTTCAGTATCCCATGAAATATTAGAAACGCTTTGATCTAGATTTGAAGAGATGATTTTTCGATTGCTACCATCAGTATTCATTAGATGTAAAACTGTATTTTGGTGGGCTTGAACTTTATCTAAAAACCCTAAAAATGCTATAGTTTTTCCATCTGGAGAGGCTTGTGCGCTATAGTCTGGTCCATCTTGTGAGGTAAGTGCTATAATTTTTTTAGAATCAATATTCACTTTGTAAATTTCACTATTTCTAAATCTATATTCCCAATCGTCCACTCTGTTGGCTGAGAAATAAATGTCTTGTCCATCAGGAGAAAATGATAAACTACTGTTATGGTTAAAATCATCAGAAGTAATTTGACGTGCAGATCCACCTTCCGAAGGAATTGTAAAAACATGAGTAAATCCAGGTTCCATATAACCACTGCCATCTCTTTCATGCTTTAAACGATCTGTAATACGGGCTGGTTTTGCCCAATCTGCACCTTTTGGTTTTGTTGGCATTTTAGCAACTACTGGAGGTTTTTGAGAGATAAACATCGTGAATGCTAAATGGTTTCCATCAGGTGACCACGTGAGATTTCCTGGTGATTTTGTAAGCTGAGATAGCTTGGCAATTTGTCCAGTTTTAGTCCAATACATATATAACTCAGAACCTTCATCTGTAGCACTTGAAAATGCAATACGGTCTCCTGATGGTGACCATTTGGCTTGTGACTCATTGACCTCTCTAGATGTTAATTTTCTGTGAGAAGAGCCATCGCTATTAATAATCCATAGATTACCTCTAGAGTTGTCTTTCATGATATCAAAACCATTTCTTTTGTACACTATTTGAGAACCATCGGGAGAAATTTGTGGATCTGAAGCCCATTCAAGTTCAAAAATATCTAAAGGTTGAAGTGGTCGTTTTTCAGATTGTGAAATAACCACTTGAGAACTCAATAGAATTAATAGAAGGAAAGTATATCGAAACATATATTTATGAATTTTAAGGATGTGTTAAGTTAACAATTATAAGAAAGTAGTCCTAATTTCAAAATCTTATTGATGTAATGTCGAATTTTAGTTACATTTGTAAAAAATTTAAGCATACTTAAAAATTAATTAAAGCAATTAAAAATGTCTGTAGCGATTGAGAACTTTGTAAAAGCAATTTACAATAATGATAATCACGATATTAAAGATACTAAGCCAGGCAATATTGCCAAAAAGCTTGGGATATCTAATGCAGCGGCAACAGATATGGCTAAGAAATTAGCAGTGAAAGATTTGGTTAATTACGAAAAGTATCAAAAACTTCAACTCACAGAAAAGGGTACTAAAATGGCACTTAATGTGGTGAGAAAACATCGCCTCTGGGAATCATTTCTGTTTAAGATGTTTGATATGTCATTGCATGATATTCACCGCGAAGCAGAACTTCTAGAGCATCAAACTTCAGATTTGTTAGCCGATAAAATAAGTGCTTATTTAGGTCACCCAAAGTTTGATCCTCATGGTGACCCTATACCAAATGCAGACGGAGAAATCACTACTGAAGATACGTCTATTTCACTAGCTGAAGCAACAGAAGGGAAAACATATATCATTTCTAGATTGTTGAGTGATGATAAAGAATTCTTTGATTTTTGTGCACAAAACGAAATTAAATATAGAAATATAGTAACCGTTTCAAAACAGTTTATTAGTAACAAAATGACTCAAATTTCTATTGGATCAAATAGCATTGTTTTGAATGAAGATTTCACTAAAATTATTTATGTCGATGAGAATTAAAAATATATTCCTACTTATAGCATTGTTATATTCTGGATTAATTTTCGGTCAGGAAGATATACCTGAAAAACTAGATATACCCAAAGAAGAAATTGCTGAAGGCGTCATTATTGAATGTATCGAAATTGTTTACGATGCGTTAATAACAGATAGACCAGATGCAACAGAAGCATCATCAACAGTAGGAAAAGGTGTTTTTCAAATAGAAACAGGAGGTTTGTACGAGTCTTTTAAAGATAACACTATCACATCTGAAGCGTATACTTTCAATACAACACTTTTGCGTTACGGTATTCTTGATAATATAGAATTACGAATAGGTTGGGATTTTGTAGAAGGTGTAACAACGATTAATGGAAATAGATTAGATAATGTCACAAGTGGATTGTCACCATTATTATTAGGTGTGAAAATTGATATTTCCGAAGAAAAAAATGGGATGCCAGAGATTGCCTTAATAGGTCATGTGTTTCCTATATTTTCTGCAGGACAAGATTACCGTCCAGAAACTACTGCAGTTGATTTTAGATTTGCTTTTTCTCATACGTTAAGTGAGAAATCTAGTATAGCCTATAACCTTGGTGGACAATGGGGGAATGATTCTCCAGAAGCTGCAGCTATTTATACAGTAGCTTACGGTTATAGTTTTACAGATAGGTTTGGTATGTACGCTGAGCTTTATGGCGATTTGCCAGAAGATAGTACTGCTAATCATTACTGGGATGCAGGATTTACGTATTTAGTCTCAAATGATTTACAATTAGATGCATACTTCGGAACAAGTATTACCAAAGGACAAGACCTTTTATTAGGTCTAGGTGCGAGTTTTAGAATACCTACAAAATAAATATTATGAAAAAGAACATGCTTATAGTTTTCGTTTTAGTAACTATTTTCAGTTGTAAAAACGAAACTAATACTAACGGAAAATTAAACGTCGTTACCACAACGTCAATGATTACCGATTTGGTAAAAAACATTGGAGGAGATTATGTGAATCTTCAAGGATTGATGGGCAGCGGAGTAGATCCACACCTTTATAAAGCTAGTGAAGGGGACGTCACTAAATTAGTTGATGCCAATGTGATTTTTTATAACGGTTTGCATTTGGAAGGGAAGCTCGTTGAGGTGTTTGAAAAGATGGGAAGTGCTACGAAAACACCAATTGCTTTAGGTGAAGAACTAGATAAAAGTACATTGATTGGATCCGACTATTTTGCATCCAATTATGATCCTCATGTATGGTTTGATATTAATTACTTCAAGCAATTTGCTCAAAAGGTGACACAAGTACTTTCAGAAAAAAATCCTGAAAATGCAGATAATTTTAAAGCTAACGAAACAAAATATTTAGCTAAACTGAACGAATTACAGTCTAAAATAAAGGCGACTATCGAGACGCTTCCGAAGGAAAAAAGAATATTAGTAACAGCGCATGATGCATTTAATTACTTCGGAAAAGCATATGACTTTGAAGTTGTAGGCTTACAAGGATTGTCAACTGCTACAGAAGCAGGTGTTCAAGATGTACAGAAACTATCTGCCTTTATTATCGAAAAAAACATCAAAGCTGTTTTTGTAGAGAGTTCAGTTCCTAAAAGAACAATTGAAGCTTTGCAAGCTGCAGTAAATTCTAAAGGGCACGATGTTGAAATTGGAGGCACATTGTACTCTGATGCTTTAGGAAATGCAGGAACTGAAGAAGGGACTTATGTTGGAATGTTTGAGTATAACGTCAACACAATTGTAAATGCTTTAAAATAATGAGTAATAAAATCGCAGTAAAAATAGATGATTTAACTGTAGCTTATAATTACAAGCCGGTACTTTGGGATATTGACTTAGAAATTCCAGAAGGCGTATTGATGGCTATAGTTGGGCCAAATGGTGCAGGAAAATCTACACTAATTAAATCTGTTTTAGGAATATTAAAACCTATTGCAGGCAGTGTGTCTATCTATGGTAAATCTTACGATAAACAGCGTTCATTAGTAGCCTACGTACCACAAAAAGGAAGTGTGGATTGGGATTTCCCAACAACAGCATTAGATGTGGTGACGATGGGAACTTATGGGAGTTTAGGCTGGATTAAACGTCCGCGACAAAAACAAAAGAAAGCGGCTTTAGAAGCCCTTGAAAAAGTAGGAATGTTACCTTTTAAAAGCAGACAAATAAGTCAACTGTCTGGTGGTCAACAACAACGTATATTTTTAGCACGTGCTTTAGTGCAAGATGCTTCTATCTATTTTATGGATGAACCGTTTCAAGGTGTCGATGCCACTACAGAAATTGCAATCATTAATATTTTAAAAGAATTACGAAAATCAGGAAAAACAGTAATCGTTGTTCATCATGATTTACAAACCGTTCCCGAATATTTTGATTGGGTAACGTTTTTAAATGTCAAAAAAATAGCGACAGGTCCAGTTAAGGATATATTTAACGATGACAACTTAACAAAAACCTACGGAATTAATTATAAAGTGAGTATACAAGAATAATGGATATTCAAGACTATTTTTCTTTAGTTTTTACAGACTATACCTTACGAACCATCACATTAGGAACTGCAATTCTTGGTGCTGTAACTGGTATGTTAGGGAGCTTTGCTGTACTTCGAAAACAAAGTCTTTTAGGAGATGCTATTTCGCATGCTGCACTTCCAGGAATAGCTATTTCATTTTTGATTACTGGTGCAAAAGATAGTAACACATTATTGTTGGGTGCATTGGTAAGTGGGTTGATTGGAACCTTCTGGATTAGAGGTATTGTCACAAAAACACACCTCAAATCTGATACTGCGCTTGGGTTAATTTTGTCTTTGTTTTTTGGTTTCGGAATGCTCTTACTCACATTTATACAAAAGCAACCTAATGCTAATCAAGCAGGATTAGATAAATATTTATTTGGTCAAGCAGCAACGCTTGTAGAGAGTGATGTTTGGATGATGGCAATTGTCACCGGGATTTGCCTATTTGTATTGCTCTTATTTTGGAAAGAATTTAAAATTTTACTCTTCGATAAAGATTACGCCAAAACACTTGGCTTTAATACCAAAGCTATAGACATATTAATTACGAGTTTCATTGTTTTAGCCATTGTATTAGGATTACAAACCGTAGGTGTCGTACTTATGAGTGCTATGCTTCTAGCGCCTGCAGCTGCAGCAAGACAATGGACTAACAGTTTGGCAACCATGGTGTTTTTAGCTGCGATTTTTGGAGCATTTTCTGGAGTTTTCGGAACAGCAATTAGTGCCAGTCAAAACAATTTGTCTACAGGTCCTGTGATTGTGTTGGTTGCAGCTGTTTTTGTATTAATATCGTTTATATTTTCTCCAAGTCGAGGTTTACTATTTAAACAAATACGATTTATAAAAAATCGTCGTGATTTAGAACTACACAAAACTTTGGCCTTCATGTATAACATTGCAGAAACGCATGATGATATTTCGCATCCGCACGAAATTAAAATTTTGAATAGTTTTCAAGGCTATACCAAAGGGACTCTTAAAAAGCTAGTTGAGAAAGATTACGTGACTTTAAAAGGATCCACCTGGAGTTTGACTGACGAGGGTTTTAAATCGGCTTTAAATTTATATAACCAATTAACTAGAAACGATGAGTAACGCACAAATAGAAATACAACTTATTGCGAGTTTGGTAGCTATTGCTTGTGCTATTCCAGGTACGTTTTTAGTACTCCGGAAAATGGCCATGATAAGCGATGCTATTAGCCATTCTATATTACCAGGAATCGTTGTTGGGTTTTTTATCACTCAAGATTTAAATTCACCATTATTAATATTATTAGCAGCTTTAACAGGTGTAATTACGGTGGTTTTGGTTGAGTATATTCAAAAAACAGGGTTAGTGAAAGAAGATACTGCCATTGGGTTAGTGTTTCCTGTCTTATTTAGTATTGGTGTTTTGATGATTGCTAAAAAAGCGAATGATGTGCATTTGGATATTGACGCCGTTTTAGTTGGTGAATTAGCTTTAGCGCCTTTTGATCGTTTATTAATTTCTGGTGTTGATGTTGGTCCAAAATCCCTTTGGGTTATTGGCAGTATTCTCATCATCACGATTGTATTATTATTGGCCTTTTTTAAAGAATTAAAACTAAGTACGTTTGATAAAGGTTTGGCAGCCTCATTAGGGTTTTCACCAGTTATTATTCATTACGGATTAATGACCGTGTCATCCATAACAACAGTAGGTGCTTTTGACGCAGTAGGTGCTATTTTAGTAGTAGCTCTCATGATTGCTCCAGCAGCTACTGCCTATTTATTGACCACCGATTTAAAGAAAATGCTCATATTTTCTATTGTCTTCGGAATTTTTAGCGCTATTTCAGGATATTGGCTGGCACATGGATTAGATGCTTCAATTGCAGGATCAATATCAACAGTGCTTGGACTTTTGTTTTTATTAGTCTATTTATTTGCGCCAAATAAAGGCGTTATTGCAGTGCTTTATAGAGAAAAGCAACAACGCATTGAAGTCTCATTACTCACCTTTTTATTGCATTTAAAAAATCATGATGAAGAAAACGAACGTCATGTTAATCATCTTAATGAGCATATTAATTGGCAAAAAGTACGTTCTAAAACCGTTTTAGAATTAGCTTTAAAAAATAATATGATTGTAATAAATCATAAGATCGTGTCTTTAACTTCAAAAGGTGATGAATTCACGACTAAAGCTATTGATTATATCATTACCAATGAAGATGCACAGATAGAAGACATGAAGGATGACTTCTTTTTGTTTAGAGGCTAAGTTTTTCCGTTATTCTATAATTATAATGAAGTCTAATATCATTCATAGTTCAGTGAAAAAATTAATTAAAGTTGCTATTTAATCCCTCCAATTCTTCTTTAAGTTCCTCAATTGTAACCTCTTTAAACTTAAAATCTAATTGTGGATTAGCTTTCGTCTTCGTCTCCACCATATCATAATAGAGCTTTCCGTTTTTTCGCTTAATCGCAACCAAAACGACTTTTTCATTAGCTCCAACAGTTTGAAAATCATAAACACCATTGGTGTACCAGCTCGGTAACACAGCGTTTATAGATTTAAAAACCATACTAATACTCGCGCCATCAGCATTTTTTATTTTGAGTTTGTATTTGATACGAGTCGTTCTACCATTGATAAAACGATCACAATTAATCCAACCTAGATTAGAGGTTTTTAGAATATAATATCCTGCATCTCTAGAGGAAATACTAGTATCTGCGACATCACCTAATCGAGATTCAAACTCTTCTGCAGTAACTGCATCTGTACCTGCAGAAAATCGTTGTTTTGGAGCAATAGTCATAACTTGAGTCGTTGTTGGTATTTTACTTTCATCCCATGGTACTCTAATAATATGTCCACCTCGAGTGATAGAATCACCATCTATAATCTTAAATTTACTACCCTCCATTTCAAGTAATGGTTTTCTTAAAACGATGGCTCTTTCTATATAATTTGGTTTCGTTTCTATGCTTATACCTCTAATCAGCTTTTGTTTTTTGTACTGCTCCCATTGGCTTATAAATAAAGAATCTACAGGAAAATCTTTATCGTGCATCACTTCTCTAATAAACTCAACCATACCTCGATTAGCATTATAAGTGGTATCCATTTCTACAGGGCTTACTGCAGGCTCTTGATCAAAAGCAATACTAGTAACAGTTGATACAGTATCCATACTCACTCGTCTTGAAGATTGATTTGTAGATGATTCTCCTTGAATTTTAAAACGAATTGGTAAAGCATAAGGCACATTAACAGCTTTACCTCGTTGTTTTCCAGGAATCATTTTGGGCAATAGACCAATAACACGATCTGCTTCTTCACTCAATCTAGGATGTGGTGCTCTAGACTGAATAAAAACGACATTTCCATCCTTGTCAATTTTGAAATAACAATTAATACGTTGTAGTCCAGAAAGTCCTAAGTTATTAGCAACACCTATATTAAATTTTCTATTCACAAAACTAGAAATAGCCTCCTTCATACATTTTTTCCTAGCGTCATTGGTGTTTTCAGTCTCACATCCAGGAAATATTGGAGCTTCTTCAACCACATTAAAAGGGACGTCTATATGCTCTTCGTAAAGGTCTATTTCTTCTAATTCCTCTATGTTTTGAAGTGACCAATTGATGTTCTTATTTGTCCATTCTCCTGTGAATAATTGCATACCCTCTTTTTTGTTTCTCGTCGGAAATGAAATGTCAATAGGAGAATCGTCTTTTAATTTTAAATCTGTTGCACCTTGTGTTGCCTCGATAAAAAGCATACCTCCAGTCTCTAATTGTTGACCATTAGAAACGGTAGAAAGATTGGCGATTAAGATGTCTGATAATTTATAATATTCAGTCACCTTAATATCGACGTTTCCAACAATAGATTTTCCTGTTTTACGATTAACAAAAGCCCCTTTTGAAATTCTTAAAACACTGCCTTCTTTACATCTAATTATAGTGTCATTTTGAGTGTTGATTCTTAGGACTTGATGTGCTTTTTGAAACGGATTATAATTTGCTTTCGCAATCAATTTTTCTTCGGAAATTGGAGTTGTAATACCCAGTATGCCTTTTGTGGTTTTGGTGTTAATTATAGAATCTACTATAGGTTCAACATCTGAAAGAGTAGTTGTTTTTGAACTAGATGTAGAATCTATGATTATGGTATTTAAAGCATCAGAATTTGGAGTTAGTTCCATTTCCGAGGTATTAAAAACCAAAGTATATAACATCACTAATGCGCCAATAACTAGAATAGAAATCCCTGAAATTTTTAACCATTTTTCTGTGTGATATGAATGTTTTGCGTTTTGGATATCGCCTTTAATTTCAATGCGCTCTAATCCGTTTACAAACACTAGATGTTCTTGGTAGATGGTATTAAATACTGAGTCGCTTTTAAGCTTTGATTCAAAATCTGCTTGTGCTTCTTTTGAGAGTATATTATTGAGGTAATCATTTATAAGTTCTATATATTGAGTGTAAGTTTCCATGCGTTTCTTTTTTAGGATTGAACCGATTTTAATTTGGTTTGATAGATGTCTTTTGCTTTTTGTAAGCACTTATACTTCTGGTTTTTTGCAATTTTTGAAGATTTAAATTGCATCACATTAGCAATGTCTTTAAACGACATGGCTTGGTGATAAAACAGTTGTAAAAGTTGTTGACATCGTTTCCCTATTTCTAGAAAAGCATGTTCGGCAAGTTGGTATTTTTTTTCTTCGATGACCTCTTGAAACACTTGAACTTCTTGCGTATTAAGATCTTGTAGTTGTTGTTTGGTAAGGCTTTTTTGAATATCAGACCACACAAAACGTGATACCGAATATAGATACGTATAAAACGAAGCCGTGAGTTTAAAGTTTGAAGTTTCTAGATTTCGATTTAAAATAATGAGTGCTTCTTGAAACACATCACTAGCATCATCTTTGCTGCCACCTTTTGAGAGTACTAGTTTCTCAATTCTTGGATAAAGATGGTAGAGTTTCTTAAATGCTTTCTCACGTTGACCGTTTTTAAAAAGTACTAAAATGTCTTGATCACTCATACACTGTTTTACTTATTAATGGTCAAAAGTTGAAAAGGTCTCCTGTTTTTTTTAAAATTGTACAATTATAATACCAAACACAAAGTGAAAGGTTTAATACTTATTGCGACTATAGATTTCTAATTTAATAACATGGATATACTTAATTACATCACAGGACAAGGCGGAATAATGATTCTAGGTCTTATTGTAGTCGTTGTTTTTATTTATAGAAAGTATAAAGAAAAGCGTTACTTCAAAGATGTTGAAAGACGAATAAAAGATAGAGATAATAATCGTTAATGATTAGAATCTACGTTCTTTTTGTAATTTTTCATAGGCATTTTGTACTTGCCTAAATTTTTCTTCAGCACCTTTTTGATGTTCTTCTCCTAAGTGAATGACTTTATCAGGATGATACTTTTTTGCCATTTTTCGATACGCTTTTTTGACGTCATCATCAGTGGCTTCTTTCGTGATTTCTAAGATTTTATAAGCGTTATCAGTACTATTGTAGAACATGGCTTTTATGCTTCCGTAATCACGAGTGCTAATTCCTAAATAACCTGATATCATATAGATTTGAGATACTTCATCATCGGTAACCATACCGTCTGCCTTTGCTATTCCGAAGAGAAAATGAAGTAACTGTAAACGTGATGCATGATCCATCATTTCACGTATTTGTACACATACTTTTCTAACAGGTATGTGTTGTTTGCTTACATTCTTAAAAAGCTTAAAGGCTTGATTTGCCCTCTCCTTTCCATACATACTCACAAATTGCTTGCGTACAAAGTCTAACTCACTTTGGTCTTGTTTACCATCTGCTTTGATAATAACTGAAGCTAAAATTAATAGACTAACTTCAAAATCACCAGAACGAGTTTGAGGTCGTGTTCGCGTTTGTGTCCTTGAACGAGAGGAAGTTTGTCTTGTTCGTCTTTGTTGTTGCGGATTTCCGTCACCTAATAAAAAGCCTCCACCTTGAGTAGAACCATCAATTAAGCTTCCAATAGCAAGACCAATTATGGCTCCAATTGGTCCTCCAAAAGACCAACCTAAAGCGCCTCCTATCCATTTTGCAAAACTCATATACTATAGATTTTATTTATATTCAAATATACTATTTGTTAGTAGAAATGGTATAGACTTTGTTACACAATTGGTATCTTTGTATTTCAAAGTATTAATCTAAAAATTTAAAATATATGTATCCAGCAGAATTAGTAAAACCTATGCGTGAGGATTTAACCAAAGTTGGTTTTGAAGAATTACATACAGCAGAGGCTGTAGAAGCAACATTAGCAAAAGAAGGAACGACGTTAGTCGTTGTGAACTCGGTATGTGGTTGTGCCGCAGCAAATGCACGTCCTGGTGCGAGTCAAAGTTTACAAAATGCTAAACGTCCAGATCACATTGTAACAGTATTTGCAGGTGTTGATAAGGATGCTGTAAATGCAGCAAGAGCTCACATGATACCTTTTCCTCCAAGCTCACCTTGTATGGCATTATTTAAAGATGGTGAATTAGTTCACATGTTAGAGCGTCATCATATTGAAGGTCGTCCTGCAGAATTAATTTCTGAAAACCTGATGGATGCTTACAATCAGCATTGCTAAAAAAGCTTTAGCTTTTTGATATAATTTAAAACCACGATTTAATCGTGGTTTTTTTGTGTTTTATAAGGATTGGGCTAATTTTACCGCATGAGAAAAATGTTAGCATATCCTTTAACGATTTTATATTTGATAGCGTTTAGTCTGTGCTTATTATTTTTTCACCCAATTCAAGTATTTTGCTTTAAGGTTCTAGGATATCAAGCTCTTAAAAAAACGGTAGATCTTTTGCAATTGAGTTTAGTACGTTGTTTACATATTTTGGGAACTCGTGTAACTTGGAATAACCCTCATAATATTAGTACAGATAGACCCTTACTTATTGTAAGCAACCATCAAAGTATGTATGATATTTCTCCAATAATGTGGTATATGAGAAAGCATCATGTGAAATTTGTATCAAAAAAAGAGTTAGGTAAAGGGCTTCCAAGCATATCCTATAATTTACGTCATGGAGGATCTGTATTAATAGATCGTAAAAACCCTAGACAATCGTTACCAGCAATGATGAAGTTTGGTGAGTATTTAGAAAAAACAAATCGTGCAGGTGTCATTTTTCCAGAAGGTACTCGAAGTAAAGATGGGCATCCAAAACCTTTTAAAACTAAAGGCTTAGAAATATTGATGAAGAAAACACCTTCTGCTCTCATTGTTCCAATTACAGTTAATAATTCATGGAAAATGTTACGTTATGGAAAATTTCCTATGGGAATAGGAAATCATATAAAATTTACTGTTCACAAGCCTATAGAAATGGCTATATTTACAGATAAGCAAGCGTTGTTGGCTACTGTTGAAAAAACAATTACAGACGCTATTCGTGTTAATTAACCATTAAACAGCATTAATATGTCGCTGAAAAACATACGATTGGAAGTGATGCAACATCTAGAAAAAGATGTGGATCACCTTATTGAAAAATACCTGATACCAATAGACACTATTTGGCAACCTACAGATTTTTTACCAAACCCTCAAAGTGATACTTTCTTTGAAGAAGTTCGAGAGATTCGTGAGCTTTCTAAAGAATTACCATATGATTTTTGGGTTGTTTTAGTAGGTGATATGATTACTGAAGAAGCTTTACAATCATACGAATCTTGGTTAATGGATGTAGAAGGTGTTGATCAAGTGGGGCGTAATAGTTGGTCAAAATGGGTGATGCATTGGACGGGTGAAGAGAATCGCCATGGCGATGTGCTCAATAAATATCTTTATCTCTCTGGTCGTGTTAACATGAAAGAAATTGAGAGAACTACACAACACCTTATTGCAGATGGTTTTGATATAGGTACAGATAGAGATCCCTATAAAAACTTTGTATATACTAGTTTTCAAGAATTGGCAACTTATATTTCTCATAATCGAGTAGCAAAAATCGCAAAATCTAAAGGCAATAAGCAGCTAGCAAAAATGTGTAAGATTATCTCCGGAGATGAGATGAGACACCATCACGCATACTCAGAGTTTGTAGAACGCATTTTTGAAGTTGACCCAAGTCAAATGATGATGGCTTTTCATTACATGATGAAGCAAAAAATAGCAATGCCAGCACATTTTTTAAGGGAGTCTGGTGATAAGCTAGGTTCTGCGTTTGAGGAATTCTCAAATACAGCACAACGTATAGGTGTTTATACATCTAAGGATTATGTTGATATTTTGCAAAAGCTAATTGATAGATGGGATATTGGAAATATCAAAGGTCTTAATGAAGAAGCTGAAAAAGCTCGTGACTATTTAATGAAATTACCTCCTAGAATGTTACGATTGGCTGATCGTATTAAAATACCTGAAAATTCATATCAATTTAAATGGGTAGAGCCAGCGAGTTTAAAATAATTCAAAATAAAAATAGATTTAATTCCTTTCAGTTTCTGAAAGGAATTTTTAATTTTAGGTCATGCATACTTCAGAAGACATTATAGAAAAAACGAAATTATTTGTTCAAAAAGAACTTGAAAAAGCTGAAGGTGGTCACGACTGGTTTCACATTTTAAGAGTTTATAATAATGCCATACTCATCGCTAAAAACGAATCTGTAGATGGCTTTGTTGTCGCTCTTGGTGCTTTACTACATGATATTGCAGATAGTAAGTTTCACAATGGTGATGAAACAGTTGGTCCCAAAGTAGCTCGTAAATTCTTGTTTGAAAACAATGTAGATTCTAAAGTTATTGAGCATGTTGTTAATATTATAAAACACATCTCTTTTAAGGGAGGAAATGAAGCGCAAACTTTTTCGTCTTCGGAATTGGATGTCGTGCAAGATGCAGACCGATTAGATGCTATTGGAGCCATTGGAATTGCCAGAACATTTAATTATGGCGGATTCAAAAATCGAAAAATATTTGATCCGTCGGTAAAGGTAAATCTTAAAATGACTAAGGCAGAATACAAAGCATCAACAGCGCCTACAATTAATCATTTCTACGAAAAATTATTGCTTTTAAAAGATAGAATGAATACAAAGACGGGTAAAAAAATTGCGCTAGAACGCCATAAGTATATGGAGCAATTTCTAGAACAGTTTTATGCCGAGTGGGATGGTGAAAAGTAAAATGAATATGTTTAATTTTCTTTAGCAATTTCTAAAGCCGTTATTTTATACATAACGATAGACATTTCTTTACCATAATGCATGATGTCATCTGCAGTTAAATTGTTGCTAGAATTAACAGCATTTAATATTTGTTGCTCTTTTATTTTATAATATTCTATAGTTTTGTCTATTTTATCTTCCATTGTTTAGTGCTTGAATTATTTAACTATTTGTTTAAGTTCACCTCTGTATTTTGATGCACTTTTACCTGCAAACTCCTTGAATAGTTTATTGAAGTGAGAAAAATTATTAAATCCGCATTCAAAAGCGACATCAGATATGCTCATTTGACTTTCAGATAATAGTTTGGTAGCATGAACGATTCTATATTCATTAACAAGCTTAGTAAATGTTTTTCCAGTAGATTTTTTGAAGTATCTACAAAACGCAGGAACTGTCATACTTACTTTGTCTGCAATTTCATCAAGTGAAATATGCCTTTGAAAGTTCTCATTAATATGTTTGTAAACAATATCTATTTTGGCTGTATCCTGCATTTCGGTTTCAAAAACAAACCCATCTGCATTTAAAATGTCATAGTCTTTAACTTTAGAGAGTTTGTGAAGTATTTTTAATAGCAATATGACACGCTCAAAACCATCGACCTCATTAAGTTTTTGAATTTTTTTTCCAACACGTCGTTTAGTTTCTGGCTTAAAAAGTATTCCGTTTTTTGATCGTTCAAACAACGCATTAATACCAGTCATTTCTGGAGTGTCAAAGAAATAAGAGCCTAAAAACTCGGGTTTAAATTGTACTAAAATCTCAGATCCTTGTTGCGTTAGTCTATCTGTAAAACCGTAATGCGGTAAATTAGATCCAATTAGAATAAGTTGACTATTATCAAAATAAGATAAATGATTACCAATATGACGTTTGCCTTTCCCTTTGTCTACGTAAACAAGTTCTATTTCAGGATGAAAATGCCAAAATGGAGCGCTACCAATATCTTGTGATGTTCCTTTTTTTACGAAAATGGAATTTCCAAATTTTGGATTAATCTTTTCTAAAGTAGGTTTTCTCTGTTTCATAACAATCTGCTACATACAAATTTACAGTATTTAAGGAATAATTTCTATTCAGAATTACCAAAAAAGTATTCTATATTAACATTTATGTTGTTTAATTGAAATCATGATGATAATATAGCATATAAATATGACAAATCTGATGTTTTTAATACCTAAATAGCATTATATCTTTGCAGTGTAAATCATTAAAACCTATAAAGTGATGAAAGCAATTAAAACAATTTTATTAGTAGCAATAATGTTAACTATAGTAACAAGCTACGCCAGTGAAGAAGTAATGGATGTTCCTTCAAAAGGAATTACCTTATTGAGATTTTCTAATGTTAAAAAAGGACACCATTATAAAATTATTGACGATAAAGGAACGACCCTTTATACAGAAACAATCAAACGCAATGGTGCGTTCGCAAAGCGATTTGATTTTACAGCTTTAAATGACGGTTCTTATACTATTGAATTAGATAAAGACTTTGAAATCATTATTACACCGTTTATTATACAAACTAATAATGTGGTTTTTTTAGAAAAAAACAGAAAGGTGATTTTTAAACCTGTTGTTAGGACAGAAAATAATCAATTATTAATTTCTCAAATGTCTTTAGATGAGCAGCCTTTAGACATTGAATTGTATTATAATGGAGAGCGAATTTTTAAAGACCAAATCGCAGGAGATAAGATTTTAAATAAAATCTATAAACTATCTGCTGAAGAGAAAGGAGATTACTATTTAAGTATGTCTTCTGGAGGTAGATCTTTTATTAAGACCTTCGAGTTATTATAGAAATTTAGATGTCGTAAAAAAAAAGCACTTTCGTTAGAAAGTGCTTTTTTTTATGCATTTAGACTGTTAATTTATAGTTATAGAATCTTTATATTTATTACGTAAATGGGTTATCATTTCTTTAGTCATTTTTTCAAGACTATATCTTTCAGACCAATTCCAGTCTGAGCGTGCAGAAGAGTCATCAATAGATTTTGGCCAACTATTAGCAATGTCTTGTCTAAAGTCTGGCTCGTAAGTGATTTTAAAATCGGGAATATGTTTTTGTATCGCTTCTGAAATATCTTTAGGAGTAAAACTTATAGCTGCTAAATTATAGGATGATCTTATTTTTACATCATCTGATGGCGCTTGCATGAGCTTAACTGTAGCATCAATGGCATCATCCATATACATCATTGGAAGCTCTGTGTTTTCAGATAAGAAACATTCATATTTTTTATCAAGTATTGCTTTATGATAAATTTCAACAGCATAATCTGTAGTACCACCTCCTGGCATTGTTTTCCAACTTATAATTCCAGGATAACGTAAACTTCTTACATCAACACCATATTTTTCATGATAATATTCACACCAACGTTCACCAACTTGTTTTGTGATTCCATAAACTGTTGATGGCTCAGTAACTGTGTGTTGAGGAGTATTAGTAACTGGAGTTGTTGGTCCAAAAACAGCAATACTAGAGGGCCAGAATAATTGTTTTATAAATCCGTCTTTTGCAAGATTCAACACATGGAAAAGAGAATTCATATTCAAATCCCATGCTTTCATTGGGTATTTTTCTCCAGTGGCACTTAACATAGCGGCCAAAAGGTATACGGTGTCAATTTGATGTTTGTCAATACAAACTTTTATTGAGTCATAGTCTTGAGCATCAACAATTTCAAAAATACCAGAATTTACTATATAGGTATTATGATATCCAATGTCACTAGCAATAACATTTTCTTGTCCGTAAAGATCTCTTAACTTGTGTGTGAGCTCAGATCCTATTTGACCACCAGCACCAATAACTAAAATTCTAGGCATATTATATTTTTTAATCGTACAGTCAAAAATAAAAAGAATAAAAGCATAAATTCATAAAATTAAGGACTCTTTATTTTTTTGTTAATTGCAATTAAGATGTATTCGCTTTGCCTATATTTACTTCAAATTGAATTTCATTAATCATGCGTACAGTATTACTAGCTTTTTTAAGTTTTTGTTTTTTAATCATAAGTTGTAAAGAAGATAAAGTTTCCGAAGTTATTGTAGAAACTCAAGAGCAAATAGATGCAAAAAAAATATCTCAAAAAGATATTGAGTCTATACGCTATGATGATTTTGGGTTAAGCACAGACTCGCAAAAAGCAGTAGCCGATTGGCAAAAATTTCAAGAGTTAAACACTCAAATAGAATTATTAAAAAAGGGAGATTTAGTTTATTTTTCTGGGGACCCTTTAATTGTAAAAACATTATTACAAGAACTAAGAACACAAATGCCTGTTAACCTCAAAACCAATGAGATTTCGGCTAGAATTACGGCATTGGATACAAAAACACAGAAATTAAATAGTCTACTAAGAATTGATAATATAGATAAGGAAGAAAAAATCAAAGCTATAAAGGAGTTTTTAATTACAACTTCAAACCTTAATTTACAAATTAATAAGAAGTTTGAATTTGATAAAAACAATGTTCTTAAGCCACAATAGTTGCTTATTCAACCCTTCAATACTCTTAATATTTTGTTAATATGTAACAAATGCGCCTTTGAGGCTTCTAATTAATAACTAATTTTAATCAAATTTAAATTTTAAGCACATTATGAAAACCAATATCAAAAGTATTTTGGTGGTTTCTGTATTAGGGCTTTTTGCATTGTTAGGATGTAAAGAAGAGCCTAAAGATGAAACTGCAATGGTTGAGAAAATTCCTGGAATTAATCTCGACAACATGGACACAACAGTGAGTCCAAAAGATGATTTTTACAATTACGTTAATGGTAATTGGGCAAAGACAACAACAATTCCAGAAGACGAGACACGTTGGGGAGGATTTGGTGTTTTAAGAAAAGCAACAAGAAAAGACGTTTTAGATATCGTTAATACGTCTAAAGAATTAGGAACTTATGCTGAGGGTACAGACCAGAAAAAAGCGCTTTTAATTTTTGAGACTCAATTAGACACTATAGCAAGAGATGCAGCAGGAATCAAACCTCTTCAACCTTTATTAGATAAAATTGCTGGTATCAAAGATTTAGGAGATATGCAAACTGTTTATGCTACTACTATTGGAGTATCAGCTCCATTTACAGGTTTAGCATCATCTACAAATCTTAGTGATAGTAGTATGAACATGGCATGGGTTTTTCCTGGAGGTCTTGGATTACAAAGAGATTATTATTTAGATCAAGATGCAAAATCAAAAGAGATTAGAGGTCAATATGTAGAGCATGTTGCTAGAATGCTTCAGTTTATTAATTATAGTGAAGCAGATGCAAAAATAGCTGCGGCTAAAGTTTTAGCTATGGAAACTCAATTAGCTGAGCCTAGATTGGATAAAGTAGCTATGAGAGATGCTCGTAATTATAACAATCCTATGTCACTTTCTAAATTACAAGAATTGACTCCAGTATTTAACTGGGAAAAGCTTGTTTCTGATATGGAAATAAAACAAGAACTAGGAGATGTTAATGTTATGCAACCAAAATATATGGTAGCTATGAATGATTTCTTAGCGTCTACAAGTATTGAAGATGTTAAAACATTAATGACATGGAGTACACTTGATAACGCAGCTAGTTACTTAACTACAGATATTGAAATGGCAAATTGGGAGTTTTATTCTAAAACTTTAAGAGGAGCTAAAGCTATGCGTCCAGCTGATGAACGTGCATTAGGTACTGTAGATGGAACTGTTGGTGAAGCGATTGGTAAATTATATGTTGAAGCTAAGTTTCCACCAGAAGCTAAAGCAAAAGCAGAAAAAATGATTGCTAACGTTATTTCTGCGTTTCAAAATAGAATCCAGAAGTTAGATTGGATGTCTGAAGAAACTAAGGTTAAAGCTGTAGAAAAACTAGATAAGTTTACTGTTAAGATTGCATATCCAGATGAGTGGGAAGATTACTCTGAGATGATGGTTAAAGAAGGTAATTCTTTTGCAGAAAACATGTTCGCAGTAGGAAAATGGGCAAGTGAAAAGAATTTATCAGAAATAGGGCAACCTGTAGATAAGTCTGAATGGGGAATGCCTCCACAAATGGTTAATGCATATTTCAATCCTCAAAATAATGAGATTGTTTTCCCAGCAGCAATTTTACAACCACCTTTCTATAACTGGACTGCTGATGAAGCTGTAAATTATGGTGGAATAGGAGCTGTTATTGGTCATGAAATTTCTCATGCATTTGATGATTCTGGAGCACGTTTTGATGGCGACGGAAACTTAAATAACTGGTGGACAGATATGGATCTTGAAGAATTCACAAAACGTGGAGATGCTTTAGCTGAACAGTACAGTGCTATTGAAGTATTAGATAGTGTTACTATCAATGGTAAATTTACTTTAGGAGAAAACATTGGTGATCTTGGTGGAGTACTTGGAGCTTATGATGGGTTACAATTATACTATGCTGAAAATGGAAGACCAGAAGATATTGATGGTTTCACTCCTGAGCAACGTTTCTTTATGTCTTGGGCTACGGTTTGGAGAACATTAACTAGAGAAGATGCTTTGAGAACACAAATCAAAACAGATCCTCACTCTCCAGGAATTCAAAGAGCAACACAACCGCTTAAAAATATTGATGCATTCTATGAAGCATTTGATATTAAAGAAGGTGATAAAATGTGGTTAGCTCCAGAAGAGCGTGTTAGAATTTGGTAATACAACACATTAATAAAAATAAAAAAGCACCCAATTGGGTGCTTTTTTTATACTATTAAAAGAAGTTTAATTTTCTTTTAATTCTTTTTTTCAGGTGTAGTTGTCCCTTTTGCCTTTCTTGCTTCTAATGCGTCTTTACTTATTTTTGCTAAATTAAAATTAGCATCCATAACTAAAGCTTCACCTAGTAATGTGATGGCTTGATCTAAATTATCGGTTTGATTCATATTAAAAACAACCAATGCTTTCATATATGTCAATGCACCTTTAAGAGACACTTCGTAAGGTCTTTGTGATTCGTAAAATGAACGTTTCATTTCTGGTTTTACATTCGTTAAACCATAATCAACTTTTGCCTTTGCACTAGCAAAATCTTGTAATTGTGTTTTTAAGTCAGCAATCTCGTAAGCAACATAAGAGTTGGCATTCCTTTTAAATAACTCTTCATAAAAAACAACGGCACGTTCGGGTTGATTAAGCGCTTTTAGAGAAATGGCTTTAACTTCTGTATTAATATCAGAGTCTGTTGCATTTAAATCGATACCAATAGTATTTAAAGCTTCAAGATTTCTACCCTCTGTAACATAAATATAAGCAAGTGTGTCTGATCGCTGTTGGCTAGGCTGTATCACGTTAAGATGCGTCATGGCATTGATGACACCTTGGACATCACCTTGACCTTTCATCTCTTTATGATATGCTTCAAAGTGTTTTAAAAGTTCAGATTTGGTTTGAGCAGTGACATTAAATGTCGTTACAACGGCTAAAAGAAGGATAAGTTTTTTCATGTGTTCGTATTAATTTTTTTTATTTGTCACATGGAACATTCAAATAATCATAGTATTGTTTGAATACTAATGCAATAAGAATGTTTCATTGTTTTTATTAATTAATTGCGCCAAAACTAAAAAAATATCTGGCATTAGTTCTTAAAAGTCTGCTAATTGTTAAAGTTTTACTTTAAAATCATAATTCAAAAGTTGTACCAACTTTGTTGAGTCAATGATTTTTCCTTTACTAATTTCGGTAGTATTAAATTCTGGAAGTGGTAATTGAAGTGACTCGCAAATTGAATTATAATAGTCTTTTTTAGTAGGATGTGATGGTGTTGAAGCATTAATAATAGTAGACCAAATATTATGTTGCACTACGGAAATGATAATAGAAATACAATCATCTCTATGAATTAAATTTACTGGAGCATTATCATTTTTTAGATTAGTTTTTCCTGAAAGAAATTTTGCAGGATGTCTGTCTTCAGCAAAAAGACCACTAAATCGTAAAATAGTGGTTTTGAATTTTTTGTTTGATGTGAAAAGCGCTTCAACTTCTAATAGTTGCTTTGGTATCTTAGCATTTGAGGTAGGAGACTCTTCTGTAATTATAGGGTATTCTTCATCATCACCATATACAGATGTAGAACCTATAAATAATACATTTTCTATAGAAGAATCTTCAACAGCGTCTATAAAATGTTTCATTTGTTTAACATAATCGCTTTCAGGGTTTTTACGCAAACCAGGAGGAATGTTTACAATGAGCGTTTGGCAATCTTTAAGACAAGATTTTAGGTTACCGGTTACACCTTCCGAAGAAAATTGAATTAAAAACGGATGAATTTCTGCGTGTTCTAGTATTGATAATTTCTCTTTTGAAGTCGTTGAGCCATGAACACTGTAGTTGAGTTCTATTAATTTTTTGGCTAATGGTAATCCCAACCAACCACAACCGATGACACAAATTTTTGAATTCAATAGTACTGTTTTTAGTGCTTTCAAATTTACAAATTATTGAACGGATTATTGTGTTGGTTTAATTGACTAATTTTCAGTAACTTTAAGTTCACACAAAAATATATTGGTTATGGGCATTAAAAGTTTTCAAGGCGCTAGAAAGCAACAGCAAAATACGACAGAGGTTAATGCATTTAAAGTGAGTGATTTTATGTCACGTGATTTAATTACGTTTAAACCAGAGCAATCGGTTGATGAGGTGATCCAGTCACTCATAAAAAATAAAATTTCTGGAGGACCCGTTGTTAATTCTAACAATGAATTAGTTGGGATTATTTCTGAAGGCGATTGTCTCAAAGACATTAGTGAAAGTCGTTATCATAATATGCCAATGGAGCAACATACTGTTGAAACTAGAATGGCTAAAAATGTTGAAACTATAGATGGAAACATGAATGTTTTTGATGCAGCCAACAAGTTTTTAGAATCTAAAATTAGACGTTTCCCTATTGTGGAGAACGGAAAGTTAGTTGGGCAAATAAGCCAAAAAGATATTTTAAAAGCTGCACTTGATTTGAAAGGGCAAAACTGGAGATAGACACACTATCTTCGGTTTCTATTAGGTAAAACCTCAGGCAAATCTGTAATAATCAATTTCTGTTTACCTTCACTTTCTAAAGTTGCAATTTTAGAATATGGATATTCTGGTAATGGCTCGCTTAGAGATTTCCATTTTGCAATGCCTGCAACTGTGATGCGCTCACCTATTTCAATAATACCTTCTTTATATCGTAATGTTTTATTAAAGCCAAAGTACGTTTCGGGTTCAATATTATAGCGTCTTAAAAGCGCAACAAACTTTGGTGTTGGATCATTAAAAGTACCTGAAGAAGTTTCTTTATCTTTTACCAAATGGCATATATAATTTCTTGGAATATCCTGTGGTTTTATAATCACAAAGTCACCATTAGTGTCTACAAAAAAGTCTTGAAACTTTTCTTCGGAAACTATCGTTTTCCAATGTGAACTTTTACCATTACTTACTTTTTTTTGAATATCTATTTGATAAAACACACATTTTCTGCCAGAATATGGTGCTATAAGAGGTGCTTCAACATGAAGCGCTTTACCGCTTACTTTTGAAAGTTCATTAGTCTTTAAACTAGAAGCAGGTTTAGTAGGAATCTTTGAAAGTGTTCTAATAATAACTTGTTTACCATTAAAATAATATGCTGAGAAACCAATAATTGCTATGGCGCAAATAACGAGAATTATAATAATGGGAGTTGTCATAGTTGGTGTGGTTATATACTATATGTCATATAATAGACTAAAATGTTACAGGTTTAGTTGTCTCTTTTAACTAAAGCATAGTACTCATTTTCTAAAGGTAAATACCCTTGGTCGTAAACAAAATAGTAAACTGTTCCAGCTTTTGTAGTGTAAATACTAGTGAAGTAATTAAAATCAAATCCCTTTTCTACTAATCGTGCTCTAGAGATTTTTTTCTTTTGATTTGGATTGAGTTCTTCTAGAATACGATAGTTTTTCCTGAGACGGTTATTGGTATTTCTAATAAGATTTTTACTGTCTTTATTAATGGTATTGTTATAAGAATTACGACAAGCATCACTGCAAAACTTCTTGTCAATTCTACCAACAATTTTGTTACCACACTCTGGACATTGCTTTTGCATAATTTAGTGTTATGATTTATATAGATTGCGTTATAATGATTGTATTCACATTGTTTATTTTATTGTAAACATCCACTTTATATACTTTTGATTTTAAAAATGTGATGACCTTTTTTAAGTCTTTACTCTTTTCTTTTTCTAAAGACCCATTAAATAATATAATACCATTACTAGATTTCGATTTGATAATGTCCTCCCAAAAAGAGAGTTCTAAAAATTGTTTTGGCATTTTAATATCAATAAATAAGTCTATGATAATAAGATCAAATAGCGTCGTATTTTGACTCACGTATTCAAGAGCATCTTGGCAAATTATTTTCAAATCTTTAGAGTCTTGTATATCAAATTCGGTTTTTGCAATGTCAATAATGACAGGGTCAATATCTACTGCAGTAATATGTTTTTGATACTTAAAATCGTCTCTAAGTGTTTGAATAACACTACCGCCACCAAGACCTAAAAGTAATACAGAGTTTACTTTTTTAAGATCAATTTTATCTAAACCAAACTTTAAAATCATCTGTAAAGCACCATAACTATAGTTTGCATTTTTAGTATTGAGATGTTTTTTGCCGTTCTTGGTTGTTATTTCTAAAGTGCCAGAAAACTGAGATATAATAGTTTTGGTGATAGGATAGATGTGGCTTATGAGTTTTTTCATTAGTTGCAAAGGTACGTATTTATATCCATTTACAAACGACTACAAACATTTACAAACGATTTTAAATAAGTAACTACCGACTATAAGTTGCATGCCGTCCCATCTTTGCAGTGTTGAATCAATGAAGGTTCAATAGTATTAACTG
>CAJQOA010000006.1 GCA_905479815.1 uncultured Psychroserpens sp. | reverse complement strand
GTAAGCGTAATTTCTTCATTTTGTACAAAATTAAACTCCTCTAACCTGCTTTTTGAGTTCATTCTCTGAGGATGGCAGAATAACAAATTGAGTTGCAACATTCCTCTCACTAATAAAGTTTTATTTTAAAAACATAATTATGAGAGAATGGTCCATGACCAATATCATGTAATAAAATAGCGATATATAGTGCTCTTTCTTCTTCGTCGGAAATGTTAACACCCTTAAAACGAAGTACATTCACAGCTTTCTGCATTAAATACATACAACCAATCGCGTGATGAAACCGCGTGTGGTTTGCTCCTGGATAAACAAGATAAGACATTCCCATTTGGGAGATTCGTCTCAGTCTTTGGAAATACTTATGTTCAATTAAATCGAAAATATCCGAATTGGGAATAGTAATAAATCCGTAAATTGGGTCGTTAAAGATTTTAAGTTTGTTACTTGTCTTCAAACGTTAGGCTTTTACATTAATTTTAAACAAATATACATGAACACTATAAATATTCTTTGGGTTGACGATGAAATCGATCTTTTAAAACCACATATCATCTTTTTAGAACAAAAACAATACAAGGTAACAACCTGTCAAAGTGGTACAGAAGCTATCGATATTATCGATGATACTAACTTTGATATTGTGTTTTTGGATGAGAATATGCCTGGTCTTACAGGTTTAGAAACTTTGCATGAAATCAAGGAACGACGTGCTAATCTTCCGGTGGTTATGATTACTAAGAGTGAAGAAGAATATATCATGGAAGAAGCTATTGGTAATAAGATAGCCGATTATTTGATTAAGCCTGTGAATCCAAACCAGATTCTATTGAGCTTAAAAAAGAACTTAGATCACTCGAGGCTCGTTTCAGAAAAAACAACCTCTAACTATCAGCAAGAATTTAGAAAGATTGCGATGGATATGTCTATGGTTAATAGTTTTGAAGAATGGAGCGACTTATACCAAAAATTAGTGTATTGGGAATTACAGCTTGAAGATATCGAAGATGTTGGCATGACAGAAATTTTAGAATCTCAAAAAAACGAAGCCAACCTACAATTTGGAAAATTTATAGATAAGAATTATGAAGACTGGTTTGATCATAATGCAGATGCTCCATTATTATCACACAATTTATTTAAAGAAAAAGTGGTGCCAGAGTTGAGTAAAGATCAACCTACACTTTTTATTGTGATTGATAATCTTCGTTATGACCAATGGAAAGCTTTTGAGCCTATCGTTAATAATTACTATAAAAAAGTGTCTGAAGAACCTTTTTATAGTATCCTCCCAACGGCAACACAATATGCAAGAAATGCTATATTCTCTGGTTTAATGCCTTTAGATATGGAGAAATTACATCCTAAACTATGGAAAAACGATACTGATGAAGGTGGTAAAAACATGCACGAGAATGAATTTCTACAAGGACAACTCAAACGATTAGGGTTGCAGCATTTAAAAACTGCATATCATAAAATCACGAATTTGAGAGCAGGAAAAAAGCTAGTTGAAAACTTCAAAACACTTAAGGACAATGACCTATCTGTGATTGTTTACAATTTTGTGGATATGCTCTCGCATTCTAAAACAGAAATGGATGTTGTTAAAGAATTAGCCTCTAATGATAAAGCGTATCGTTCTCTAACGGTTAGTTGGTTTAAAAACTCGCCTTTATTAGAAATGATACAACAAGCTCAAAATTTAGGATTTAAATTAATTCTAACTACAGATCATGGTACTATAAACGTAAAGAATCCATCTAAAGTTATTGGAGATCGAGACACAAGCTCAAATTTGCGTTACAAAACCGGTCGTAGCCTAACTTATGAGGAACGTGAGGTTTTGGTGGCTAAAGACCCAAAATCAATTCATTTACCATCCTTAACAATGAGCAGCTCATTCATTTTCGCTAAGAGTGATTACTTCTTAGCGTACCCTAACAATTATAATCATTATGTAAGTTATTATAGAAATACATACCAACATGGAGGAGTTTCGTTGGAAGAAATGATTATTCCTTTTGTGGTTATGAGTCCAAAAAGTTAAGTTTTATACATTAGAACATCTATACTAGAAACCCATTTTAAATAGCACTATTTATAATGGGTTTCTATTTTTAATTATATCCATTTTTAGAAAAATAATCAAATTATTGACCATAGATATATTAGTGTACAAATCCATGTAATGCATAAATCTTCGACGAAATACACATTTTCTTAGTTTTTTTGAATAATTATTCCTATTATTGCATCTTAAATTAAGGTTATAAAACACGTTTGATTAATAAATGATGTCAAAATTATTAGAACTAGATTATCAAATTGAAGATATAGATACTGTTGCGAAACAGATTTTAGATCATATGTCTTCTAAAACCGTTCTTTTCTATGGAGAAATGGGTGCTGGTAAAACAACGCTTATTAAATCTTTAGTTAAGTTATTGGGTAGTGATGACGATGTTAGTAGCCCAACATTTTCTATTGTTAACGATTATAGAGCAAAAAGCAACTCAATTTATCATTTTGATTTGTACAGAATTAGTGATGAAGAAGAAGCCTTAAATTTCGGTTTTGAAGACTATCTAAACACACCAAATTGGGTGTTTATTGAATGGCCTCAAAACGCCCAAAATCTAGTGCCTGAAGACGCAAATACTATAGAAATTTCTTACAAGAATAAGACCTCAAGAACCCTCAAATTGAGCCAAAAACATAATATTAACCCAGAAAAACAGCAAAAAGCAACAAAATTTTAGAAATTATTTAGCAACCGCACACCTTATCACAGTTATAGACTACGGAAAAACCGTAATCATAAGGCGATTTTAGAGCGTTTTTTAACACTCTTTTTAACTATTTAATATATAGAGCATTCTTATATTTGAATAATTAATTAATTTAATCCCTTATATTATGAAGACTAAAAAGTACGTACTAGCTATCGCTATTTTTGGTGGAGTGTTGTTTACTGCTCAAGCAACTGATTTAATCAACTTAGATGGACAAGTTAAAACAGAAATCGACAAAAGAAAAGTCAAAAGACCAAGCCACGAATAGTAGTAGGTTAAATACTAAAAGTATAGTTAATGGGAGTTTAATAGGTGTTTTAATATCTATTACTCCTTTTTTCTTTTATATATACATGTTCGTTCCTGAAACAAAGATTTGGGAGGCTTACTTATTTACTTATGACAGCGGATACTATGAAGAAGCCAGAACGAGTTTTTGGATGATAATGACAAAACTAACTCCTCTTCTTTTACTTCTTATTTGGTTTTTCACATGCCGTCACTGGTGGTATCATGCTATTTTAGTTCCAATGGCAATGTTTATTTACCAATTAGTAGGTACAATAAACGATGATGTCATTTTCTTTGACAACTTTGATCTTATTTATATGCTACCAATAATGGCTATTATTATTCCTTCAATTTATCTCATTAGAGCAAAAATGTTTAATAAAATCAATGATATAGATAAAACAATGCAAGAGTTAGAGGATGAGTTTATGATGAAACCAAAAGGTGTTTGGGGCACGATTAAGCAGTATTTTTAATAAAATCCCGCCTTTTATAAAACACAGCAAGTTATATTTTATTCAAGCTTTGCTAACTAAAAATGCCACAACTAATTATATAGTTGTGGCATTTTTAGTTTTTACATCTTTGCAATCAAATCTACTTGCTGATAAAAACTAAAACAAGTGACTTTGTAAAATTTTCGGATATTAATTCCTGCATATTGAATATAGAGTATAGAATATACACTCTAAAAATGAATTATTAAATGAAAAAAATTACATTTGTAGAATATAAATCTCTATTACTCTAATACAACCCTAATAAAATGAGTAAAACAATTAATAGAATAATTCAATTAATATCTGCATTAAACCTTAGTGCTAGACAATTTGATATCTCCATTGGCAGTGCGAATGG
>CAJQOA010000005.1 GCA_905479815.1 uncultured Psychroserpens sp. | reverse complement strand
GAAGGTTGGCATGCAGATCCATACATAGCACGTGAGTTCTATGGTGTTTGGGGAAATTTTGATGTAAAAATCACAATTGATAAAGATTACGTTATTGGTGGTACAGGAAATTTGCAAAACGCAGATGAGATTGGTTATGGTTATACTGATAAAGACGTCAAGCGAAAAGGAAAAAAGTTAACATGGCATTTTATTGCGCCTAACGTTCATGATTTTACTTGGGCTGCAGATAAAGATTATATTCATGATACCATGCAAGTTCCAAACGGACCAATGCTTCACTTTTTATACAAAAAAGATTTACCAAAAGACAACCTTGAAAGCTGGAAAAAAATGCAACCTAAAACGGTTGAATTAATGCAGTATTTTAGTGAGCACATTGGAAAATACCCATACGATCAGTACTCTGTGATTCAAGGAGGTGATGGCGGAATGGAGTATGCCATGTCTACACTAATCACAGGAAAACGTAGCTATGGAAGTTTAGTTGGTGTTACAGCTCATGAGATGGCGCACACATGGTTTCAGTTTTTGCTAGCAACCAATGAGGCAAAACATGAGTGGATGGATGAAGGTTTTACAAGTTATATTTCTGCTTTAGCGATGAATGATATTATGGATAGCAAAAAAGAAAACCCTTTGAGTCGTTCTTATCGTGGTTATATTGGTTTAGCAAATTCTGGTTTTGAGCAACCGCTTACAACACATGCAGATCGTTATGAGTTTAACCGAGCTTATGGAACTTCAGCATACAGTAAAGGTGCTGTTTTTATATCTCAATTAGGCTATATCATTGGTGATGATAATTTGAAAACAACTATTAAAAAATATTATGATGATTTTGCTTTTAAGCATCCTAAACCAATGGATATCGTTCGTACTGCTGAGCGTGTTTCTGGATTAGAACTAGATTGGTACCTCATCGATTTTGCTCAAACTACAAACACCATAGATTACGCTGTTAAAAGTGTAGAAGGAAGTAATGTAACCCTAGAGCGTATTGGATTAATGCCAATGCCATTAGACTTGACAGTAACCTATACAGATGGTTCTGCCGAAGATTTTCACATTCCTTTACGTATGATGCGTGGTGTTAAATCAACCTCAGCGACTATAAAAGACGATTGGGCTTGGGCACATTCTACATATACATTAGAGACATCTAAGACAGTACAATCTGTAAAAATTGATCCTAAAGGCTTGATGGCAGATGTGAAGCAGGATAACAATGTGTATCCTATTGTTTCAAACTAAAACAACTTAGGTTTAACAAAAAAGCCACAACAATTGTTGTGGCTTTTTTATTAATACCAGTATTGGTTTTTATATGATTTGGTTTTTGAATTGCGTTCTCTATTATAAAGCATTAAGTGCTTAGCACTCAGTTTTTTGTTTCTATAACCAAGTAAGTGAAAAACTGGTTTCGCAAAAAATTTGACAACTTTAAGATCTACTTTAAGCGCCTCTTTTTCTTGACTTCCCCATGATATTCCTGGAAAAAGCACTAACAAACTATCAAATTTTAAATATCTCAATACTTCAGAAAGTTTTAAAAAGAATGGTTTTATAGGTTTAATAATAAAAAAACCTTCTTCTCCTTTAGTTTGGTATAAAGGCATAAAGAGTCTCGCGTTGAATTTCGACTTAATATGTTCTTCATTACTGTTTGCTAGTACTAATCCTTTATGGATATACTGAAAACTTTTAAAGCCTGGTTTCATTTTAAAAACCTCATTGTTTTTAATACGGTACAGGTAAATAACTTCAAAAATTTCAGATAATTGATTTGCATTCGTTTCTAGTTGATCAAAATAGTCCTGAAATTGAGGCGAGGCGTCTTTAGCTATAATTTGAGTATACACAAGAGCTAAATGAATAAAGGAGATGCAATTGTCTATAGCTTCTTTATCATCATGTTGTCCAGACTCAAAACCCAACGACACATAGCCTAATTCATTGATATAGCTTAATAGTGGACCATCTAAGTACTCTTCAATCCCTAAAACAATAGGAACAGGAAATAGCTTTGAAAATTTTCTATTAATTAGTGCGTCGTTAATTGTAATAAATGGCAATGTTTTGCTTGAAGTTGTATGGAAATCGATGAAATAAAAAGGTCCATTATTCGTAGTAATTATATCATGTAAGAGCTCAAAAACTTCTAACTGTTCTATATCTTCAGTGTTAAAACTATCTTTAGAATTAAGAGCCTCTAATTGCTCTTTCGTCCAAAGTCTATTTAAGTCTTTTTTTAAATAACGTTGTTTTTCTTTTAAAGCTTTAAGGTTACCAGCAATAGCGTAAATAGTTCCATTGACATTTTTTGAATCTATCGTCTTCATGACTTCATCTAAAGCAAAAACACCCGCTGTTTCATTGCCATGAATCCCAGCAAAAAACACAATTGTTGCGCCTTTGTGTTTACCTTTAATATGTGTTATGATGCGATCAACAGGTATTGTTTTATCAATAGCATTACTAAAGACTTGAATCATAGATTAAAATCATTTGAAGTCAGTATACCTACTAATTTATTTCCTTTAACAACAGGAAGGCAATTAATAGCATGTGTTATCATTAGTTGTTTTGCCTCTGCAACAGATTTTTCTTTTGTAATAGTTATGAGTTCATCTTTCATAAAGTTTTGAACGCATTTAGTACTCTCTTCTATTTCATTGATATGGTTTTTTATATCTGTCCAACTCAATAAACCTATTAGTTCTTTTTTTGAATTGATAACTGGCATATGATGAATGTTTTTCCATTTCATGATATTGATGACTAATTCTAAGCTGTCTTTTTTTTCTACGGAAAACAAATCGGTATTCATCACATGAACTACTTTCTTATCAATATCAAATGTGGTATGTACATCTTTATTGAGCACTTCCCAGGTTGACACAGGATAATCATGTTCTTGTTTTAAGTACATATTTGCTGTTAACACCTGCAGTGCTTCTATAGGTTTTTTGCTTTTTAATAGGCTTCGATAGCTTTTGGTGAGCCATTGTGAGCCATTATGTATGTTCACTCTGTTTTCAATAACCGTTAAATAATACTCGGCATCTTTAGGAGTAATTCCCATTTTATAAAGTCCTCTGTAAGCCATTGGCAACAACTCATCTAAAATCAAATCTTTACTAGGTGTCATTTTTCCCTTCCAAAAAAACTGCGCTGCCATACCATATCTAGCAGCTGTAAAGAAATTTGATTTAATATCTTTAAAATCCATGGTGTTGTGAATATTATCTTCTGTTTTTGGCCGTCCAACCATGATCCCAACCCAAAACATCATGTTGGCAATTTCATCTGTCATTGTTGGACCTGAAGGAATATATCTATTCTCAATTCTCAAATGCGGTTTTCCATCACCAACACCATAACAAACACGATTCCATCTGTAAACCGTTCCATTGTGAAGCGATAAAGCTTTTAACTTTGGAATCTCTCCATGTTTAAGCATTTCTAAACTATCTCTGTCAAATTCTGACGTGACCAGACTTCTAAACCTTGAAATATTATCTTTATAAATATCACTAATATTTCCAGTTTCCCAACTATTACCAAAGCTAACTCTAGATTGCTTCTCATTAAGTAAAAATGAATTTGCTCTAGTGTCTACACTTTGAGTAAATAGTGCGATTCTTGTTTCACTCCAGAGCTCTTTTCCGAAGAGAAAAGGAGAGTTTGTGCACACGCTCAATACTGGACCAGAAATAGCTTGAGCCCAATTATAGCTTTTAATAAAATCGTCTGGATTAATTTGTAAATGTGTCTGGAAACTCGTGTTACAACCTTCTAACATTACAGAATCATGTAACAAATTAAGTTCATCTACACCTTTAATGTGGATATTAAAATCTTGTTTTCTAGATTCTTTTATCGCTTCATTAAGCACATAATAACGTTGAATTGGCGTCATATTATCAATACTAATGTGCTTGAGAGTTAATGTTGGTAAAATGCCTGTGAGCGCAATTTTTGTATTGTGCTTTTCGGCACTAACTTTTGCTTTTTGCAATAAATCTTTAAGTTGTTGATGAAGCTTAGAAAAACAATCATCCCTAAGTTCAAATGGGTCTAGGTTAATCTCAAGATTGTAGTTTCCAATTTCAGTAGTAAAATGATCGTCATCAATATCCTTTAAAAGTTCGAGCGCATTTCCTTTAGGTAAAAATTCATTATTAACTAAACAAAATTCTTGTTCAGCACCAATACGTATTGGCGCTTTTTCAATCATATTGTTTTCAATCATAAACTCTAAAGCCTCAATATCTTTAGTTAGTTGATGGATGTAGTTTGCTTTGTCTTTCTTTTTAGAAAGTTTAGTAACATTTAAATTTCCCATACTAAATGGTTTTGATGTTATTAAAGTTACTTCAAACTTTAGGCTTAAAATATGATTTAAGTCATGTGTAGACAAACTATCAATATGATGTGTAGACCCCTGTAATTGATATGTAAAAACAGAAAAGCCACAACAATTGTTGTGGCTTTTCTGTTTTTAATCAAATTTTACAAAATGCTTAGAATCTCATTAGGATCTGCTCGCAGCTTATAATCTTCTTCAATGAAATCATAGATTATTTTTCCTGATGTATCAATAACGTATGTAGCAGAAATTGGTAACTCATTACTAGAATTATTTTGGCTGTCTTCTAAGTCAATACCAAACTTCTTGTATAAAGACACTAATTCTTGTGGTAATTGATATACCAAATTAATAGACTTTGCAAATTGATTATTGTTATCTGTTAGAACCTCAAACTCTAAACTATTTTTCTCTACCGTTGACAAAGAGTTATCTGGGCTTTCTGGACTAATAGCTAACAATTGAGCGCCTTTGGTTTTAAATTCAGGTAAAGCACTCTGTAGCGCTTTAAGCTCTATATTACAATAAGGGCACCAACCACCTCTGTAAAAAGCAATCACTAAAGGACCATGCTCTAAAATTGTTTTAGAGTCTACCTCAACTCCTTTTGCATTTGGTAAGGTAAAAGACGGAAATTGATCTCCAGTTTTTAAGGCTTTACTCCTCAATTGTGATTCTGAAAGTTCATCAATAGCATTACGCATGATTTGTTTTATAGCATCTGGGAATTTAGCTGCAGATTCATCTGCGTGTTCTTTTAATAATTGTGTTAACGACATCGTTTGT
>CAJQOA010000004.1 GCA_905479815.1 uncultured Psychroserpens sp. | reverse complement strand
GAAGAACAGAAAATAAAAACAGCACAGATTTTACATGATTTAGATAAGGAGCATTATGGTAAATTGATAACACTTGTTTTAAATTTTAGCGAGTTTAAAGCATCAGTAGAAGCGTTTACAAATTACTACTATAGTAATCCTCAAAAACCATTTTGTGAAACCTTTATTAATCCGAAATTAAAAATACTTTTAGAAAATTTTACTGATGCTGTTAATCATGAGAAATTAAGTCATTTAAATTCAGAAACACTAGTGTAATCCATCCATTATGAATAACCAAAAACTAAAAATAGAGAACAGAAAAGGCCATAAACTTCAAGCATATTTGGAATTGCCAGCAAATCAAAAACCAAATTACTTTGCCATTTTTGCGCATTGTTTTACATGTAGTAGTTCTTTAGGAGCAGTGAGAAATATTAGCAGAGCCCTTACTAATCATGGTTTTGGGGTTGTACGATTTGATTTTACTGGTCTTGGACGTAGTGAAGGAGAATTTGCTGATAGTCATTTTTCTGCAAATGTTGATGATCTTATTGCGGTTAATGATTTTTTGAAACAACACTATAAAGCACCATCACTTCTAGTGGGACATTCTCTTGGAGGCGCAGCAGTTTTAGTTGCAGCCTCAAAACTAGATAATGTTAAGGCTGTTGCAACTGTTGGAGCTCCTGCAAATGTGAGCCATGTAAAACATCTATTTTCTCATGGCATAGAGGATATAAAAAATAAAGGTCGAGTTGAAGTTAATATAGGAGGAAGGCCGTTCAAAATTGACGAGGAATTTGTGTCAGATTTTGATAAAACAGATTTACCAGAAATTGTTAAATCACTAAAAAAACCATTGCTCATTTTGCATTCTCCTGTTGATACAATCGTAGGTGTTAAAAATGCGCATGAGTTATATCATAATGCACATCACCCAAAAAGTTTTGTGAGTTTAGATAATGCAAATCACCTACTAAGCAATACTCAAGATAGTTTATATGTAGGAGATATGATTGGTACTTGGGTAAAACGCTATTTTCCGCAGCAAGAAAATAGACTGTTAGATACTTCAGGAGAACAATTAGTAGCACACTTGAATTTGAAAGAAGATAATTTTACAACAACGATTCAAACTGCAAATCATAGTTTTATTGCAGATGAACCAAATTCAATTGGAGGAGACGACTTTGGACCTTCTCCTTATGATTTTCTTAGTGCTGGATTAGCAGCGTGTACAGTAATGACTTTGAAAATGTATGCAGAGCGTAAAAAATGGGATTTGCAAGAAGTATATGCTCACATCACCTATTCTAAAAAGCATAGTGATGATTTAATGTTAGATTTAGACAAGCCAACGCGTATTGATCATTTATCAAAGAAGTTGACGCTTATAGGTGATTTAGATGAGAAGCAAAGACAGCGACTAAAAGAAATTGCTTCAAAATGCCCTGTTCATAAAACGCTACTAAGCGAAATCGTTATTGAGACAGAACTTACTTAATACGACATTATTAAAAATCTTTAAGACGTTTTAGTATAAGATTCAATATCTTTATAAATCAAAATATTTAAAATGAAAAACACCAACCAACTAACCGTTATTTTCATATTAAGTTTATTATGCAATGCTTGTGCAACATATAAACCGCAATATAAAAACGAGAATGCTTCCAAATCATTTCCAGATAAAGAGATTGAACATTCTTTTTACTTAATTGGTGATGCAGGAAACTATGAGCTTGGAGCTTCTTCTGAAGTTTTAAAAGCATTTGAAACAGAATTAAATACTGCTTCTAAAAATAGTACAGCCATTTTTTTAGGTGATAATATTTATCCTATTGGATTTCCTAGTAAAAACCATAAATATAGAGAAGTAGCTGAAAATCGCATTGAAGCTCAAACAAATGTTGCCCAAAATTTTAAAGGAAAAACTATTTTTATCCCTGGAAATCATGATTGGTACTCTGGAGTTAAAGGGTTAAAGCGTCAAGAAGAGTTTGTTGAAAAGGCCTTAGGTAAAAATACATTTTTACCCGAAAATGGTTGTCCTATTGAGAAGGTACATGTGTCAGATGATATTGATGTTATTTTGGTTGATAGTCAATGGTATCTAACCAATTGGAACAATAAACCAACAATCAATGATGATTGTCAACTAAAAACTAGAGATGCTTTTTTAAATGAATTTAGTAGTCTCATAAAAAAAGCAAGAAGCAAAACAACTATTGTAGCTATTCATCATCCAATGTATACAAATGGTCCACATGGAGGGCAATATGGTTTTAAAAATCATATGTCACCATTTCCTGTTATTGGTTCATTGATTAATGTATTCAGAAAAACAAATGGAGCAACTAGTGTTGATTTGCAAAACAAATATTACAACGAATTAAAGCAACGTTTGGTCACTATAGCTCAAGCTAATAAAAAGGTGGTATTTGTTTCAGGTCATGAACATAGTTTACAGTATTTAGAACAAGATAATTTAAAACAAATAGTAAGTGGGTCTGGTTCTAAAATCTCACCTACTCGAAATGTAGGAGGCGGTATGTTCTCATATGGAACACCTGGGTATGCAAGACTTGATGTATTTAAAGATGGTTCATCTTATGTTAGGTTTTATTCAGTAACAGATGATAAAATTGTTTTTGAAAGTCAAGTGTTTCGACCAGATTTAAACACCTATGATACTTATAAAGAAGATTTTCCTGAAACTGTTATGGCTTCCATCTATACTGAAGAAGAAACTAATGCGTCTAAGACTCAAGAGTTTCTTTGGGGAGAACGCTATCGTAAATACTTTAGTACTAAAGTTAAAGCACCAACTGTAAATCTAGATACCCTTTTTGGAGGGTTGAAGCCTGTTCGAAAAGGCGGAGGAAATCAATCTAAGTCATTGCGTCTCGAAGATAAAAAAGGAACTCAGTATGTTATGCGAGCATTACGAAAACAAGCTTTACAATATTTACAAGCCACTGTTTTTAAAGATCAATATATAGAAGGTCAATTTGAAGATACTGCCATAGAAGAGCTGCTGCTTGATGTTTTTACAGGTTCTCATCCTTATGCACCTTTCGTTATAGGTGATTTGTCTAACGCTGTGGGTATTTATCATACAAATCCAGTATTGTATTATGTGCCAAAACAAAATGCACTTGGAGATTATAATGATGATTTTGGTGGTGAACTCTATATGATTGAGGAGCATACCTCAGAAGGTCATAGTGATTTGGCAAGTTTTGGGTTTCAAGATAAAATAGAGAGTACAGATGATATGATGAAAAAACTTCATAAAGATGAAGATATTGTCATTGATGAAGCGTCATACATTCGTGCTCGTTTATTTGATATGCTTATAGGAGATTGGGATCGTCATCAAGATCAATGGCGATGGATTGAGTTTAAAGAAAATGGTAAGAAAATATATCGTCCATTACCTAGAGATAGAGATCAAGCCTTTTCTATAATGGGTGATGGTGCTTTATTAAAAACAGCTATTGCATTAATTCCATCTGCACGTTTGTTAAGAGAATATAGCGATGACTTAAAAGATGTAAAAAACATTAATGTAGAACCCTATCCTTTAGATATGGAACTTATTCAGCGTTCTGGAAAAGATGTTTGGGATGCTCAAGTAAAAATTATTCAAGAAGGTATTACAGATGCTGTTATAGAGAAAGCATTTTTAAATATGCCAGTAGAAGTTAGAGATGAAACTGTTGAAGAAATTAAAAGAAAATTAAGAGCTAGGCGTGGAAATATGCAAAAAATTTCTGATCGTTACTTTAAACTTACTAATGAGTTGGCAGTAATAAAGGGAACTAATAAAGACGATTGGTTTGATATTGAACGCATGCCTAACGGACAAACAAAAATAACCGGATACCGTATAAAAGATGGTGAAAAAGCAGATGTGTTTATTCAACGAACTTACAATAAGTCACAAACAAAAGAAATTTGGATTTACGCTTTAGATGATGACGATGTTTTTCATGTTTATGGAGAAGGTGATAATTGTATAAAAACCTTATTACTAGGTGGACAAAATAATGATACTTACAATATTGAGAATGGTAATAAATTAAAGTACTATGATTATAAATCTAAACCTAATACATTCAAAACTCATAAAGGAAGTAGAAGATTAACAGATAATTATTATACTAATGTTTATAATTATAAAAAACTTAAAAATAGTGTCACACAGATTTTACCAAGTATAGGAGCAAATCCTGATGATGGATTTAGAATAGGAGCTGCGTTTACTAAAACAAACTATAATTTTGAACGCAATCCGTTTTCATCAAAACATAGTTTAAAGGCTGAGTATTATTTTGCTACTAGTGGTTTTGATGTAAGTTATGGTGGGGAATTTGCTAATGTGTTTTTTCAAAATGTGAATTTTGCGATTGATCTCGAATTTAATAGTCCTAATTATGCGACTAACTTTTTTGGCTTCGGAAATGAAACTTTAAATCCAGAAGCAGATGATAATGATGGTTTAGATGTTGATTTAGATTTTAATCGTGTAAAGATTAGAACCTTTAAAGCGATGCCTTCATTAGTTTGGCGAGGTCATACAGGTTCTGAAGTTAAGTTAGGTCTAATTTATGAATCTAATGAAGTAGAACGTACTGAAAATCGTTTCATTGAAGCTTTTCCTGAAGATAATGAGTTGTTTGATCAGCAAGATTTTTGGGGCATTAATGCGAAGTATAGTTATAGAAATAAAGATAGAGAAGCATTTCCAACATTAGGTTTTGAATTGAGTCTAGAAACTGGATATAAAAACAATGTCTCTACAGATAAAGGTTTTGCTTATGTGATGCCTGAGATAGGTTTCGATTATAAATTAATACCAAGTGGAAATTTAGTTTTGGCAACAAATTTTAGAGGCCATATTAATTTTGGAGATGATTTTGAATTCTATCAAGCAGCAACAATAGGTGCTAATAATGGTCTAAGAGGTTATCGTAATCAGCGATTTACAGGGAAAAATGCTTTTGTTCAAAGTACAGATTTACGTTTAAATTTAACTAGAATCAAAACGGGTTGGTTTCCCGTTTATCTTGGAGTCTATGGAGGTGCTGATTATGGTCGCGTTTGGATAGAAGATGACAACTCAAAAAAATGGAATAATTCTGTAGGAGGAGGCGTGTTTGTTAATATGGCCAATATGATGACTGGAAATATATCAGCTTTTAATAGCGATGATGGATTACGATTAGCTTTTAAAATAGGATTTGGATTTTAACTAATATTAATAATAAAATCGATGGCATCTAGTTCAACATTAATTTGCATACCAGACATAAGCGGGTTTACTCGTTTTATGAGCGATACTAACATAGAGTTAAGTGCGAAAGTGATTCCTGCGTTATTGAATGAGATTATTTATGCCAATGAAATTGGTTTGAAAGTTTCTGAAATTGAAGGAGATGCTATTTTATTTTATAAAAAAGGTGATTTACCTCCTTTTAGAGATTTGATTAATCAATGTAAGTCTTTTTTTACTCAGTTCTATGAGCGTCTAGATTTGTTAACCAAAAAATTCAGTAAAGAAAAAGGTATTGATAATGTGCCAGAATTAGGCCTCAAAATCATTCTTCATTTTGGTCAGGATGTTCAATCTGTGCAAATAGGTAGTCGCATTAAACTTATGGGAGAAGATGTCATTATTGCACATCGACTTTTGAAAAATGATATAAAAGAAGACGAGTACTTGTTAATTTCAGAGCATTTATTGAATCAGTACAATGACGACGTTATTGAACGTAATTTTGGCTGGGGAGAATTGCTTGATGAAGAAGAAAAATACAAACACATAGGCGAAATTAATTACAGCTATGTGAAAATGCATAAACTATTAGGGTAATTAATTGAGGCTAAAACTATATAGGTTTCCGCCTTCATTTTTAGTTTTTTCGTCTGTGATAAGCACTTTGTTTGGAACAATGAAGTTAATCCCTTCTTTTTGAGAATCGTGATCAAATTCAATCGCTTTAATTGTACCGTTGAAAAAATCGTCAGCATTATAATCAGTAAGTTTCCATAATTTATCATGGTTTAATAAAACAACTGTTTTACCATCGCTACTAATATCTGCAGAGGTGACTTTTGTGTTTTTTCCTTTGAGTTTAATTTCTGAAATGTAACTAGCTTCGTGATCACCAACAGTATTTGGCACTTTGAAAAGCTTCATTTTTTTATGGGTTTTACTGAAAATATAAAAGGATCCATTATGCAGAAAAAAGGACTCAAAATCTTCAGATTTCATGTTCTTCGGAAGCTTAAAACTAATCACTTCAGCAGTCGTTTCAGCACTGGCGTTTTCAGGATTAGAGACTTTATAGATGGCAAAATTTTCTCGTTTTTTATTGTTATTACCAAAATCACCTATGTAGATATTTCCTAAGGTATCAGACGTTAAATCTTCCCAATCAATATTTTGAATATTACTAATGCTAATATCCTTGATAATGTCACCTTTTGAATTTAATCCATATAGATTGTTTTTATTCCCAGCATCTTCAATAACCCATAGAATATCTGAAGTTGTAGTTTTTTCAATTGCTGAGGTTTCTTTTAGGCTAGATGGTAAGTCTGTAATAACTGTGAGTTTACCTGAGTTGCATGACGTGGAGATTAATATTGTAAATAAGAGTAGATATATATTTAAATTCATAGTGTGTATTTCTAGAATAAATAAAAGCGTTTTTCTTCGGAATAGAAAACTAAGACTCATAAAGATTTGATAAAAATGATAATGTTGTTATTTCTAGATTTGAATTTTATACATTTATACGCTATGCAAAAACCTCTTAAAATAGGTCATCGAGGCGCAAAAGCCTATGTTGCTGAAAACACAATAGCGTCTATTGAAAAAGCGCTTGAACTTGGTGTTGACGGTATTGAAATAGACGTTCATAAATGTGCTTCTGGAGAACTAGTGGTTTTTCATGACTACACATTAGATAGAATAACTAACGGTTCTGGAGACATAGGAAAATATACATTATCAGAATTGAAATGTCTGAAAATTGAAGGCGAGTTTTCTATACCAACACTTCAAGATGTTTTAGAGTGTATTGATAAAAAATGCATGCTAAATATTGAACTTAAAGGGAAAGATACAGCAGCAGAAACATGCAAAATAGTGACTAAATATATAGAAGAAAAAGGATGGGCACATACCGATTTTATAATATCTAGCTTTCATTACCACGAACTTGAAGACGTATTTAAAATCAATCCGAATTTTAGATTAGGTGTGTTAACGGAGACTAGTGTCTATGATGCCTTAGAATTTGCTAAAACAATTAATGCGTACGCTATACATCCTGATTTTTCTTTACTATCCAAACAAAAGGTGAAGTTAGCACAAAGTCAAGGCTACAAAGTCTTTACTTGGACCGTTAATGACGATGAATCTATAAAACGAATGACATCTTATGGTGTTGATGCAATAATCTCTGATAATCCAGATAAACTATGAGTAAATACGATGTTATAATAGTTGGAGGTGGTGCAGCTGGTTTTTTTGCAGCAATTAATATTGCTGAACAAAACTCAGAATTAAAAGTTGCTATTCTAGAACGAGGTAAAACCGGACTTCAAAAAGTGAAAATTTCTGGAGGTGGACGCTGTAATGTCACGCATGCCGAATTTATTCCTTCAGAGTTAGTACTCAATTATCCAAGAGGAGAAAAAGAACTATTAGGACCTTTTCATCAGTTTATGACTGGTGATACCATTCAGTGGTTTGAAGATAGAGGCATTGCCTTAAAAATAGAAGACGATGGTAGAATGTTTCCCATTACAGATAGTTCTCAAACCATAATTGATTGTTTTCTTAGTGAAGCTCAAAAGCATAAGGTTGATGTGCTGTACAACCATGCTTTGAAATCGATAATACACTCTGAAACAAACTGGGTTTTAGAAACGTCACAAGGTCAATTCTCTGCAGATAAACTCATGATGGCAACAGGAAGCAACCCAAAAATATGGAAATTATTAGAAGAACTAGGTCACACCATCTCTCAAGCTGTACCATCATTATTTACCTTTGATATTAAAGATGAGCGCATCAAAGATATTCCTGGTGTTGTTGCTTTAGATGTTGAGGTAAGCGTAGTAGATTCTAATTTATGTAGTGAAGGCCCATTACTTATTACTCACGTAGGAATGAGTGCTCCTGCTATTTTAAAATTATCGGCATTTGGAGCCATAGAGTTAGCAAAACGTAATTATGATTTTGAAATTGAAGTGAATTTTATCAAACAGGCATTTGAAGATTGTGTAGACCAATTAAAAGATTTAAAACAAGATTTAGCAAAGAAAACAGTTATTAAGTTTGCGCAATTTGAATTACCAAAACGATTATGGCAAAAACTAGTTTTAGCGTCGCAAATGACTAGTGAAACACGTTGGGCAGATTTATCTAAGATACAAATTGAAGCATTAGCATCTCAACTTACAAGCGCCGTTTTTCATGTCACAGGAAAAAGTACGTTTAAAGAAGAATTTGTAACCGCAGGAGGTATCAATTTAAAAGAAGTGAATTTTAAAACCTTTGAAAGTAAGCTGCATGAAAACCTTTATTTTGCTGGAGAAATCTTAAATGTCGATGCCATAACAGGTGGCTTTAATTTCCAAAACGCATGGTCAGGTGCTTATATAGCTGCGAAAAACATAGCACAGTCATGAAGACATATATCGTTCTTTTAAGAGGAATTAATGTTGGTGGACATAAAAAAACACCAATGGCTGAGCTACGAGAATTGCTTACTAAATCAGGTTTTGAAGGTGTGAAAACTTATATTCAAAGTGGTAATATTATTTTGCAATCGGTAGATGATAACAGCAAAATTGAATCTCAAGTGAAGGATGCTATACAATCCTATTTTGGGTTTGATGTTCCGGTTATTGCAAGAACAAGTATTGAGTTTAAGCGAATTTTTGATGGGTGTCCATTTTCCGAAGTGAAAAAAGAAAGCAGTTATTTTGTTTTGTTGAGTAAAACTCCAAGTCCAGAATTGGTAGATGAGGTGATGAAAACTACATATGAGAATGAAGAATTTCAGATTATCGATGACTGTATCTATTTTTATTCTTCAGTAGGTTATGGTCGCACAAAATTTAATATGAATTCGTTTGAGAAAAAACTAAACCTAAAAGCCACCTCTAGAAACTATAAAACAATGGTAAAGTTAATGGCAATGTCTTCGGAAAATGAAAAAGACCAATAGATATTTCTTACTTTTGTAAACAATAAGTTAATGATTACATGACTGAAAAAGATTTCATCCCAAAAGCATATACCAATACATTAGAAAACGGCAATTTTACATGGTCGTCTCCAAGTAATATAGCACTCGTAAAATATTGGGGAAAAAAGAAACATCAAATTCCAGAAAACCCATCGGTTAGTTTTACGCTAGATTATTGTAAAACGACAACAACACTAAGTTTTTCAAAAAAATCAGATTCAGATAGTTTTTCATTCGAAATCTTTTTAGATGGGAAAAAACAAGATGATTTTAAACCAAAAATTGAAACTTTTTTTAAGCGTATTGAAACCTATTTGCCATTTTTAAAAGATTATCATTTTAAGATTGAAACCTCTAATTCATTTCCGCATAGTTCAGGTATTGCATCTTCTGCCTCTGGTATGAGTGCTTTGGCTTTATGTTTAATGAGTCTTGAAAAACAGCTTTTAGTTGATGTTTCTGAAGAACACTTTAACCAAAAAACATCATTTTTGGCACGACTAGGATCTGGAAGTGCTTGTAGAAGTATTGAAGGTGATTTGGTTGCTTGGGGAACGCATAAAGAGATTGAAGGAAGTTCAGATTACTACGGCGTGAAATACCCACAAAAAGTTCATGAGCTTTTTAGAAATTATCAAGACACTATACTTCTCGTTGATAAAGGCGAAAAGCAAGTAAGTAGTACTGTTGGTCATAATTTAATGCATAATCATCCATTTGCTGAGCGACGTTTTGAGCAAGCGCATGAGAATATGTCTAAACTCATTTCAATTTTTGAAACTGGAGATTTAGATGCATTTATTAAAATAGTAGAAAGTGAAGCATTAACGCTACATGCTATGATGATGACGAGCATGCCTTATTTTATTTTGATGAAGCCAAATACCTTAGAAATTATCAATAAAATTTGGGCTTATAGAGCTAAAACCAATTCTAAAATTTGTTTTACTCTAGATGCAGGAGCTAATGTTCATGTGCTATATCCTGAAAATGAAAAGAATACTGTACTAGAATTCATTAAGGATGAATTAGTTGCTTATTGCCAAAACGGACATTTTATTGCCGATCAAATTGGATTTGGTGCACAATTAATGTCATAAAATTATAAAGGTATTAACTCTTGGTTATGAACCAAATAATAGAATAATACGTATATTTGTTAAAGGAATTGCCCAATATATATGAAAGGACCTCTTTTTTACTCTAAAATCTTACTCTTTGGTGAATATGGAATCATCAAAGACTCTAAAGGTTTATCTATACCTTATAACTTTTTTAATGGTGCTTTGAAGACAGATGAGAATCCGTCAGAAGAGGCTATAACATCTAACGAAAGCCTTATTCGATTTGTGTCTTACTTAAGAGATGTCGATACAGAATTAGTGACTTTTGAAATTGAGACATTAGCAAGTGATGTAGAAGCAGGTATGTATTTCGATTCTTCAATTCCACAAGGTTATGGTGTAGGAAGTAGTGGTGCTTTAGTTGCTGCTATTTATGATAAATACGCACATGATAAAATTACAGTTTTAGAGAATTTGACGAGAGAAAAATTATTAAAACTGAAAGTCATTTTTTCTGAAATGGAATCGTTTTTCCACGGTAAATCATCTGGATTAGATCCATTAAATAGCTATTTAAGTATTCCAATTTTAATCAATTCGCAAGATAATATAGAAACTGCAGGAATACCAGCACAGCAAACCGAAGGTAAAGGGGCTGTGTTTTTATTAGATTCTGGTATTGTTGGAGAAACTGCTCCTATGGTTAATATTTTCATGGAAAATATGAAGCAAGAAGGTTTTAGAAGTATGCTTAAAGATCAGTTTATAAAACATACAGATGCTTGTGTAGATGATTTTTTGAAGGGTGATGTAAAATCATTATTTAAAAACACAAAGCAATTATCTAAAGTAGTATTAAATCACTTTAAGCCTATGATTCCTAAACAATTTCATGAGTTATGGAAAAAAGGAATTGAAACTAACGAATACTATCTTAAACTTTGTGGTTCAGGTGGAGGCGGTTATATCTTAGGATTTACTGAAGATATAGATACTGCAAGACATGCTCTTAAGGATTATAAATTAGAAGTGGTTTATAACTTCTAATTTCCTATCATCCTAAGCTTGATATTCTAGGATCTCATCAAATACTTTTTTTATGTTTACCAGAAGACAGAAACACATTCTACTTAAGTTTTTCAGCATGTTTTCTGTAGTTCGTGGTTATAATATTCTCATCATTGTCATTGCTCAATATTTGACATCTGTTTATATTTTGGCACACGATAAGCCATTAAAGACAGTTCTTTTTGATCTTAATTTATTAATGCTTGTTCTGGCTTCTGCTGCAACGATAGCTGCAGGATATATCATTAATAATTTTTACGATTCTGAAAAGGATTCAATCAATCGTCCTAATAAATCTAAGCTTGATAAATTAGTAAGTCAAAATACGAAGCTCTCCTTTTATTTTGTTCTTAATTTTTCGGCAGTTGTAATGGCGAGTTATGTGTCGTTTAATGCAGTACTGTTTTTCTCGGTTTATATATTTGGCATATGGTTTTATTCACATAAACTAAAAAAGCTTCCTTTTGTTGGTAATTTAACCTCTGCTGTATTAACAATACTGCCATTCTTTGCTATTTTTCTATATTATAAAAACTTTGAGAGCGTTATTTTTGTGCATGCTGTGTTCTTGTTTTTGATAATTTCTATGCGAGAATTGACTAAGGATTTAGAGAACCTCAAAGGTGATTTATTACTTAATTATAAAACCATCCCAATTGTTTATGGGGAAAATGCGTCAAAAATTATGTTGACTGTTTTAATCGCATTGACTAGTATACCTGTATATTTATTACTCACTCATTACGATGTAGGTCACATGTATTTATTTTTCTATCTCTCTGTAATGTTATTGTTTGTTTTTCTACTATTACTTTGGAAATCAAAAACCAAAACCCATTACTTGATACTACACAATATTTTAAAATTCATCATTGTAGCTGGTGTGTTTTGTATCGTATTAATTAATGTCAATGTTGTTTTAAACAGAATCTAAATGAATCATACACTTAAAGTTGCTTTAGCTCAAATTTCACCAGTCTGGTTGAATAAAATTGAAACACTTAAAAAAGTAGAGAACTCAATTATTGAAGCATCTAAAGAAAATGCTGAACTCATTATTTTTGGTGAAGGATTAGTTCCTGGATACCCATTTTGGTTAGCATTAACAGGAGGAGCAGAGTGGGACACTAAAGTAAACAAGGAGCTGCATGCGCATTATGTTAAAAATTCAATCACGATTGAAAAAGGTGATTTGGATAGTGTTTGTAAATTAGCAAAAGAGCATAAAATGTCTATTTATATAGGGATTATTGAACGTCCTATTGATCGTGGAGGACATAGTGTTTATGCCTCATTAGTTTATATTGATCAAGAAGGAACCATTCAATCTGTGCACAGAAAACTACAACCAACATATGATGAACGTTTAACTTGGGCTCCAGGAGATGGTAATGGTTTACAAGTTCATCCACTAAAAGACTTTACGGTTGGCGGATTAAATTGCTGGGAAAATTGGATGCCTCTACCAAGAGCAGCACTCTATGGTTTAGGTGAGAATTTACATATCGCAGTTTGGCCAGGAAGTGATCACAACACAAAGGATATCACACGATTTATAGCAAGAGAGTCACGCTCTTATGTCATTTCGGTATCGAGTTTGATGTCTGCGGAAGATTTTCCGAAGTCAACACCTCACATAGATAGACTATTAGAAAAAACCCCTAAAATTTTAGCTAATGGCGGAAGCTGTATTGCTGGGCCAGATGGTGAATGGGTTGTAGAACCTGTATTACATAAGGAAGGGTTAATCTATCATACAATAGATTTTAATCGTGTATTGGAAGAACGTCAAAACTTTGATCCAGTTGGGCATTATTCAAGACCAGACGTCACACAATTATCGGTTAATAGAGAACGTCAATCTACAATCAAAATTGTAGATTAGTTCAACTAATATACTACCTTTGCGGAAAATTTACTTATCATGAGCAGACAAGGAAGGAACGGAAAATCAAGCAGTAAGCCTACTAATAAAAAAGGAGGTAAACGTCGTGACGATGCCAAAAGGAAAGATCCTGTTAGTGACAAAGCACCTGTAAAGAAAAAAGTGGTTGTACCAACAGCACCAAAAAGATTGTCTAATTCTGATGAAATTAGATTAAATAAATACATTTCAAATTCTGGAGTTTGTTCTCGAAGAGATGCAGATATGCATATCGCTGTAGGTAGTGTTACTGTAAATGGTAAGATTATTAATGAAATGGGTTACAAAGTAAAATTTGAAGATGAGGTTCGTTTTGATGGCGCTCGTATAAACCCAGAGAAAAAAACATATGTTTTGTTAAACAAGCCTAAAGGTTTTGCAACAACTACAAGTGATAGTAAAGGTAAAACAGTTATGGATCTTGTTGCTAATGCGACCAATGCTCGTATAAAGCCAATTGGAAGATTAGGTAGAGGTTCAACTGGTTTGTTACTGTTCACCAATGATGATGTCGTTGTTAAAAAATTCACTAACTCTAAAACTGGTGTATCTCGATTGTTTGAAATTGAATTGGATAAAGAATTGAAATATGAAGATTTCAAGAAAATTGAAGAGGGTATTAAACCGATGGGTAAACTAGTTGCTGTTGAAGAAATTAGTTATATTAATGGAGCTCCAAAAACACTCATAGGTCTTAAAATTAAAAATACAGGTAACTCTATTTTGCATACTATTTTTGATCATCTTAAATATGAGATTGTACGTGTAGATTGTGTGCAAATAGGTCAGCTTACCAAAAAAGATTTACCTCGTGGTCACTGGAAACATTTGACGACTCAGGAAGTAAATACTTTACAGATGATGTAATATAAGTTTAACCTTTAACCTTAAAGGTGTAAGTAGATATCAAATCTTCACCAATATAAAGATGTACATCATAAAACCCATTAGAGTCAAATTGATGTTCTAAAATAAGTAATTGTTTTTCTATACTTATAGAGTTTGGACTTGTTTTTTTATTGCTATACCCATTATCAATTAGAAAACTAACACTGTCTACATCTATATTTTTTTGAAGTTGATATTCAAACTTTACTTTTTCGTTTTTATGTAACGAATGATGCATTTGTTTAGGCGTATTATGCTCTGTTAAGTTAGTGTATGCTTGACCGTAGAGAATTGGTGCAGCTAGAAATTCATCAAATGAATGGGCTTCGTTTTCTAAAAGTGTCCATTTTTGGTCTTGTGGAAAGTGATTAATGATAAATAATTTAGGATTAGATAGAAAGTATCCATCGTTATATTCAAACCTAAAGATGTTGGTTTCAGGATCTGGTATACCACTTGCCCATGTAGGATCACATAGATACCATTTTTCGTCTAATCTTATAGCATTCCATGAATGGTTAGGCGGATCAAGTTCATCAATATTTGTCATACTGGTTCTACCATATCCATGAATAATCTTACAATCTAAATTGGCTAATTTAGAAAGCTCTTGCACAATATAAGCGTAACCTGTACAAATGGTTTTTTCCTGTTTTAAAAGTTTGCGAAAGACCTCTTTTTTAAAGCGATCATTCCAAGCCTTAAGCTTGATTGTGTCATTTTTAAACTTGTTTCTTTTGCGTTTGTTTTTTAGATAGAGCGTATAGTCATTTGCAATATTGTGACAAACCCACATGTAAATAGCTCTAAAACGCTCAATGTCTGTGTCTAAGTTTGATGTTAGATTATAAACTAACTCAGGCATATTATCAAGCCCTTCATTTTTACATAACAATGCCATTTGATCTGCTTTTGAAAAATTAATATGATCAAAATCAGATATTTGAGCATGAGATTGAAATGCAACTATGAAGAGCAATAGATATCTCATTTTTGTATAATAATTGTAATTAAACCTTAATTAGATCGCTTAGATTTGTAAGGCTTGCTTGAACTTGGTGCACCCATCATCTCAATAAGGCCATCAGACATTATGAGATTAATAAACGTTGTTTTTGCATCAATTTTAATTTCTTGCTTTTCATAACCTAAAGAACTAAAAACTAAAATGTCTCCAGAGCTTAATAACTTCGGAAATGTGAATTCTCCATTTTCATCAGTTACAGCTCCAACTTTAGCACCTTTAAGTACAATGTTTACTCCTGGAAGCGGTCCTTTTTCATCAGTCACTTTTCCTTTAATGGTTAATTCTTGACCTGCAACAGTCGCTGATGCTACATCTTTGTTTTGTGCATATATTGGATTTGAAAATAATGCAGTAATCATCAGCATTCCTAGAAGCTGTGTAATTTTTTTAATTGTTTGTGTTTTCATGATTATATGTGTTTTGTTTACATCAAATTTAAGTACTCTCTAAAGGTTTTACCAACCATAATGAGTTAACACCTTAGTTGACTTAGTAAAAGCCCGTTTTAGAAGAGTAAAATCTAAATTAGTGAATTTATAAATAAAAAGCTTTAAAAATAGTAATATTAACTATCTGATAAAGAACTATTTTCATGAGCTTAGTGCAAATTCACAACTTAGTTCTTTACTATAATTTCCAATATTTTATTTTGCTCAAATTATTTTTATATTTTAGTGCTAGCTATTAATTTGAATTATAAAACTTGTAACGATAAGTATTATAACCTACTAAGTATACAGTTATGAAGAAAACAGATAATCTAAAACGCGTCATTGTAGATTTCAAAAAACTAACACCAGAAATCTTGGCTTTACTAGTGAATAAGTATCCTGATGGATACGATGATGATAATGTGATTTCGTTTAAAAATGCAAAGAATGAAACAGTAGAGGCTGTTGAAGTTATTACAGAAGACACCAAGTATCTCGTCAAAGTGAGCACAAAACTTGAGCACACAATGGAAAATTATGATGTTGATGATTATGAGGAGTTCGAAGATGATGATCCTGATGCCGTACAAGATCCAGATAGCGAAGCTGGAGAAGAGCAAGATTTTGATGAAGATTAATTAGTGTTTAACTTGTTTTCGTTTAACTAATACATTGTCAATGTGTTAAAATTGAGGTGCTTCTGATCTAAACATTTAGATCAGTCGTATATATACTATTCCACGTGTAATTCACAACATGAAATTACTAAAAGCGCTCTCGGACTTGTAGTGGCAATTTTCCGAAGAAAAACTCAATTTTAAACGTTTAAATTATTTTAAGATGAAAACAAAATCAATAACAATTGCTGGTTTTTTTATTATTTGCCTAATGACTTTAACATCAATGACTATAACTCAAAACACAAAAACTTTTGAAGGTGTTTATGATGGTCATGAAGACTATGGATATAATTTTATTGGTATAGATGTCGAAGGTGAAGAGTTTACAATGACGTTTCAAAATATTGATGAAACAGTATTTAAGTCATTCGATTTGAAATCCAATACAATGGAAGGTTCTAGATTTGAGGTAACATATACCTCAAAAATAGAGAAGGTAAAAGATGAAGATGGTAACCAAGATGAAAATGAAATCAATACCATTACTGCCCTAAAAAAACTATAATTTTTTTATCAAATTATGATGATTAAGCCAAGCTCAATTGAGTTGGCTTTTTTTATGCTTCGGAAATTTGTACACAACAAACACTTCCCAAATAAACACACCATAAACAATTGCATATTCTAAAGCAATAATCCAAAGGTTTTCAGATTTATCAGCTTTGTTAAGATTGATATAAGCTAGGTAACTTAAAATGATCACAAAACTCCAAATTAGAGGGAATTTATAATTGGTAAACACACTCAATATTAAAAGTGTTGCAATATACCAAGGATGAACAGTTGTGCTCAAAAACAAATAAAACGAAAACGCAAAAAGCATATGTGTAATCAGTATTTTAGTATCAATTTTCTTTCTTGAAAATGCTAATACCATAACAAACAAAAACACTAGAATTGGTAAGATTTTTCCAATCACAGCAATTTCGTTATAGCCTCTAAACAAATATCCAATCTCACGAGATAAGTAATAAATACTACCGTTAAATTCAAAGTTGTTAAACCACAACGCAACGGTTTGTGAATAGTTGTTTATAAATTCTAAAGAGAAAAAAGGAGCGAATAGTAATAGGGTTGTGATACCTACAATAGCATAAAAAGCAATCAATTTTGTTATTCCTGTTAAGACAGGAGTTGGTGTTTCTTTATCGGTTTTATGGCTTCTTGAAACAAACCATTTAAACATTAAAGGTAAAAACAAAAGTGGTATTAGTTTCACAGAAATTGACAATGCAAAAATAACTGCAGCCCACTTCCATTTACCACTATGCAAGAGATATAAACCCCATACTAGAAAGAAGATCATGACACCTTCAAAGTGTAAATTACCAGTTAATTCAATAATAATAAACGGATTAAGGATATACCAGAAAATGTCTTTGACAGGAAGATTTAGTCTTTTAAGCAATCGCTTTCCGAAGAAAAAAGTTCCAAAATCTGCTACTATAATAATACCCTTGAATACAATTACAGATCCCAAAATACTATGACTAGAAAAGAGAGCAGCAATAAAAAAGCAAAGTTGGTTAATAGGAGGATAGTTCGTATAATGACTACCATTGAGTTCTCCCATACCTGCATATAATTCTTTGGCTTGGGCAATTGGGAGTTCTCCAGTTTGTATAAATGATTCTGGTGTGTAGAGATATGGATTTAACCCTTCTAGCATCATTCGCCCGTCCCAAATAAAACGATAGAAATCTTGTGATAAATTCGGGATTGCTAGAATAAATACGACTCTAGATAAAAATGCAATTGTAGTTAAAAACTGAATGTTGTTTTTAGCGTATTTCAGAAGTAAAAGAAACACCAACCAAGCAGAGCAATACAGTATAATGAGTTTAGTATACTCTGTTCTTATTAAATCGTAAGCAAAAAGCCAATAGATGAAAAAGCTAACAAAAGTAAGCAGTAAAGGAACTTTGTTAAGTTTCCAAAATGGTATCAAACCTTAGATGTTAGAGATTTGAAAAACACATAGCCAAACCCAATGAAAAGCATCAAGTGAAATGGAAACAATCCAAAGTCACCACCTTGATCACCAACTACAAACGCGCTGTATAAACCAAAAGCAAAATAGAGCATGAGTATGCCTTCTAGAATAACATGAGATGATAATTTCTTTTTTAAATATTTATTGCCTTTCCAAGAATCCTTGAGTGTGCTGATATTAAATTTAGGTGTACGTACAAAATCACTACGTTTGCCAGCGTGACCTTCTAAAACAGCAATTGAGTTATGTAGTGAAAAACCCATAGCTATTGAGAAAAAAGTGAAAAACATACCTACATAGCTAAAGAATTTTTTAAAACCGCTACCATAGATCTCTTTATACATGAACCAATAACAAACAAAGAAAATTACGGTACTCATGACAAAGAAACTCATGAAGTAGAAGTAAAATCTTAAGTGCTCATATTCATTTTTGATGTACAGCATTGGAATACTCAAAACAGCAACTAGAAATACATTTAAAAACATTGTGCTATTTAATAAATGGAGTAATCCATGTACTTTTGTTTTTGCAGATATGTTATCAGATTTGATAACACGAGAACACATTTTTCTAAAGTTTTCAGCACCACCTTTATTCCACCTAAACTGTTGTGAACGTGCAGCACTAATGACCACAGGTAATTCGGCAGGCGTTTCTACATCTTCTAGATATTTGAATTTCCAGTTTTTAAGTTGCGCTCTATAACTAAGATCTAAATCTTCTGTTAATGTATCTCCTTCCCAGTTTCCTGCATCTATAATGCATTCCTTTCTCCAAACACCAGCAGTACCATTAAAATTGATAAAATGTCCTTTACTACTTCGACCTACTTGCTCAAGAGTGAAATGTGCATCTAGTGCAAAAGCTTGAATTTTTGTTAGTATGGAGTAATTCCTATTAATATGACCCCATCGTGTTTGCACAACACCAATTTGAGGGTCTTTAAAATAAAGGATAGTTCGTTTTAACCAGTTTTCTTGCGGAAGAAAATCGGCATCAAAAATAGCAATGAACTCACCTTTAGCCGTTTTTAAACCTTCTTTAAGTGCTCCAGCTTTAAAACCACTACGATCTGTTCTAGTAATGTGTATAATATCTAATCCAGTGCTTTGAAGCTTTTCTATTTGCTTGCGAGTTGTTTCTACAGTTTCATCTGTAGAGTCATCAAGGACCTGGATTTCTAATTTGTCTTTAGGGTAATCCATTAGAGCGATATTATCTAATAAACGCTCCATAACATACATTTCATTAAAGACAGGAAGTTGTATGGTAACTAGTGGGATTTCATCTGGATTTGAAAAATCAAATGTTTCACAGTCTTTGTTTGCTTTTTTAGATGATAAATAATTAAAAAGCAAGTTGAGTTGCGCTAGCGCATACATGAAGATGAGTAGAATTGCAATAGTATAAATGACTATAATGATGGTTTCTAGAATCATTTTTTAAAACTGTATTTAAAAATCCAACCTAAGATTTTTACGCCTGCAAATATAGCACCTTTTACCGTACCTGAAACTTTTGAGACACCTATTCTATTTCGGTAGTTTACAGGAACTTCGGTATAGCTAAATTTCTTACGTAAGGCCTTGAGTTGCATTTCAACTGTCCAGCCATAAGTTTTGTCTCCCATTTTTAAATCGAGGAGCTTGTCATATTTGATGGCTCTAAATGGACCTAAATCTGTAAACTTTGCTCTAAATATAATAGACATCAATGTTGTAGCTAGCCAGTTTCCAAATATTTGAGGAACAGTCATTGATCCTTTTTCTCTCAATTCTTTAACTCGCGACCCAATTACAAAATCAATATTATCATTGATAATTGGAGCGACTATTTTTGTCAATTCTTCGGGGTAATCACTATAATCACCATCTAAAAAAACGATGATATTTGGCTTTATGTCCTGTTTTGAAATATAATCCATGCCTTTTAAACACGCATAACCATAACCTCTATTGTTTTCTATAAGTACTGTTGCTCCAGCATTTTTAGCGTTGATTTCAGTATCGTCATTAGAATTATTACTTACTACAATAACTTCATTAACTATTTTAGGAATATCCTTAATAACATGAGCTATAGAATCTGCTTCATTATAGGCAGGAATGATGACTTTTATATTGGTCATTGAAGGTCTTTTAAACTATTCTCTTTTCTAAATGAGCGATAATCTGTCCATTCTTTTATCTTTTTTCCTTCGGAATATTTCACAGCAGACACCAGTTTCTCATTTTTATACATGAGGCAATATCCGTTTTTTTGATTGTTTTTTAGTTGACATTTATGATTTATTTTTTCTTCGGAATCATAAAATAACCACCATTTGTTTTTTGTTCCATTATCATAATGACCTTCACTTTGCTTAGAACCATCAATTCTATAGGTTCGCCAATATTTAATTCTTTTATTATTCTTATAATGACCTTCACTTTTTAATTTCCCATTAGCATGATAAAATTTCCAATAGTTAATTTTTTGGTCATTATCACTCCAACCTTCTGAAGATAAAGCGCCATCATTAAAGTAATCTCTTTTATATGTTTTTTGTGCCGAAACGTTAAAACTTAATAAGAATATAAATATGATTAAAATGTATTTCACGTGTCTATATGTATTGTTTTTACTGAACACTTTTTACTTTTGATTAACTAAATCCATTAAGTCAACATCATTTCCTAATAAAATCTCAGTTGGATTGATACGACCATCTTCTGGACCATTTTCTAATTTCAACACACCTCTTGGGCAAACAGCACTACAAACACCACAGCCAACACAACTAGATCTAACAATATTTTCTCCTTTTTGAGCATAAGCTCTTACATCAATACCTTGCTCACAATACGTAGAACAATTACCACAAGAAATACATTGTCCGCCATTAGTTGTAATTCTAAATCTTGATTTAAAACGTTGTACAAATCCTAAATAAGCAGCAAGAGGACAACCAAAACGACACCAGACGCGATTTCCAAAAATAGGATAGAAACCTGTACCGATAACTCCAGCAAAAATAGAGCCTATGACTAAACTGTAAATACTTTGTACCGTTGACGTTTTAATACCCAAAACAGTACCTGTATTACTAAAAAAGCTATATAACGTCATGGCAGTCATTACAACAACAAAAACCAAAACAGTATGAATTAAATAACGCTCAATCTTCCAAGCAAATAAAGACTTGTCTGAATGTTGTCTATAAGGGTCACCAAGAGTTTCTGCTAATCCACCACAACCACAAACCCATGAACAATACCAACGTTTACCAAAGAAATACACCATTATTGGTACAATGATTAAGGTTAAAACAATACCCCAAACAAGAATAAAAATGCCTATTCCACCGGTTTCTATTAATGAATCTAGATTCCATTGAAAAAAGAAATCATAATCTAAAGGAAACGCATTTTTAAAATCATAGTAAGGCATTTGTAGTCTTACCATAATTTCTGGTATAATAAACGCAAATACAATTTGAAAGAATAAAACCGATGTTGTTCTAAATACTTGATAGATGTTATGACGGTATTTTATATACATTCTTACTGCCATTACCGTCATTACCACACAATACATAAAGCCGTAAACAAACCAATGTCCAGCAGGGTTACCGCTTAAGGCTTCACTAATTGGATCGACTAAAAGCGTCCAATTGGTTGCATATTCTGAGGCAAAATAAAGGACCAAATAGAATGAAACTAAAAAGATAAAAACCATCCAACCGATCCAACCTCGATTTGTAGCGCTTTCATGATAAATACCGTCGTTTTTTAT
>CAJQOA010000003.1 GCA_905479815.1 uncultured Psychroserpens sp. | reverse complement strand
ATAAAAAATACTTTTATTTCTCACATACTATTAAAAAACAACCTTACAATAGAAAGCTGTTGGTTGATATGCTCAATAAACATATTGAGATGTATGATCATGAAACCATCGTGAAGCAAAGTGGCGCACGATTAATAGGTTTTGGTCGTTATGCTGGATTGGTTGGTGCTTATAATGGGTTTCGTGTCTTAGGGATACGCGATGGGCTATTCAATCTACCTAAAGTAGAAACATTGGCAGATTTAGATGAAGTTAAAGCAGAGCTTGATAAAATCACATTACCAAACATCAAAATACTACTCACAGGAACAGGTAAAGTGGCCCTTGGAGCTAAAGAAATTTTAGATCACTTAAACATTAAACAAGTAAGTGACGCCTTATACTTAACATCTCAATTTACTGAGCCTGTCTATGTCATGGCAGATGTCATGGAATACGCCAAACGAAAAGATGGTAAAGTAGGCGATAAGTTCGCATTTTATAAAGATCCAACAGGTTACGAAAGTAACTTTATGCCATATGCTGCAGAATCTGATTATTTTATAGCAGGACATTTTTACGGTAATAATGCACCGTATTTATTTACAAGAGCCGATGCCAAACGTGCTGATTTTAAAATCAATTTAGTAGCCGATATTTCTTGTGATATTGATGGTCCTGTAGCGAGTACAATAAAAGCATCTACAATCGCAGATCCTTTTTATGGGTATGATCCACAAACGGAACAAGAAGTGGCTTTTGATGCCAAAGGCGCTATTACAGTGATGGCAGTAGATAATTTACCTTGTGAGTTGCCAAAAGATGCTAGTGAAGGTTTTGGAGAGATGTTTTTAGAACACGTCATCCCAGCATTCTTTAATGATGATGCTCGTGGTATTTTAAAACGTGCTAAAATCACAACACCAGATGGTAAGTTGACGGAGCGTTTTAGCTATTTGCAAGATTATGTGGATGGGAAATAAAAAAGAGACTTCTTTTTAGGAAGCCTCTTTTTATATAGATTGTTTTGTAAATGATTAATTATCACTTTCATCACTAACAACAAAAGTACCAGTCCATTGTCCAGTAATTACTGTGTCGTCATCTTGAGTAGAAAGATTAAATACAATAGATGTATTATTTCCACTACTAGAAATAACCACTGTACCTTCTACTGGTGCATAGTTTTGATTGTTGGTTGTCGTTACATAAATATCAACAAATGAAAACGCTTCTCTCGTATCTGAATACGTATACGTACCATTGACAAGACCATTTTCAGAATTTGTATTTAAATCAAAATAGATAGTAACATTTTCGCTTGCTGTTCCTGTAAGTGTCACATCCCAATCAAAACTTCCATCTGTATTTTCACCATAAGATTCTAAACTAGCAGTTGCGCTTAAATTAGAAATAGTTCCAGCAATAGAGATTTCGTTATTAAAATTATTGCCATCATTGTTATCATCGTCTTTGTCACAAGATTGAAATGTTGATAATGATACAGCTACAAATAGAATAGAGTAAAGTAATTTTTTCATTGTTTTTGAGTTTTTAAAATTGAGGGCAAATATATACTTTTTTGATTAGACGTTAATTACCATTAATTATTGGCCTTACAAAGTGCCTAAATAGGAAAATATTCAGTGGCTTCAGCATTAGGAGTACTTACATCTAAATAGAAGTAGTGTATTTTGTCTTTTTTATCAAATTCACCATTAGCATCGATGTCTTCTATGCTTTTAAAAAATAGCTTATTGGCTTCTAATAGCGTTTTCCAGTTGCCCATATCTTGCCCATTTGGCGATAGTTTTCTAAAAGCTGTTCCGTTCAAATTACTAATGTAAAGGGATTCTAAATCCTCATAATTGAGTTCGCCATCGGCATTACTGTCTTTATCAATGACATTGTATATAAAATAACCGTGTCCTGTTTTGTTATAGACCTCACGAAGAAAGTGCATTGAATGAATATTGAGTGTGTTTTTAGTCAATGATTTAAGTGCACTAGAATCTATATGCTGAAATTTGACATTTGAGATATTACCGCTAATTCTATTTTCAGAAAAACTAGTACTTGTGAAATCATCTGAGTAATAACTACCACTGGATCCTATATGTTTAGTTCTACCTTTTTGAGGATTATAATTACCTATGGTGTGAATCATATACGATGTACTATCTATAAGAAAAGGGAGCTCTGCAATTTGTATAATTTTAGTTTCTTTTTTTACTTCGGAAACGGTCTTAGGATCGTCTACTACTTTCCGTTTATCACGCTCTGAACATGAAGAAAAGGTAATGAGGATGATCAGTATTTTTATATATGTTTTCATAATGTTTTACATTTTAGAGTTTGAAAAAGCCTTTAGCATCCAATACGAAATGGCTAAAAAGCTACCGAAAGTTACTGTAAAAATCCAAGCTTCTATATTAGGTTGAACTATAATCTCAAAGATATCTGAAAATAGCGCTAAGGGATTATTAATAATCTCCCAGGAGTTATATCTCAAAAAGCGACCAAGGTAAATGCCAAACGCAGTGAGCCCAAAAATAGAGAGCATGACTAGGGTTAATGTTTTGGGTTTTAAATGGTGTTTTAATAGTTTTTCCATATCTGAAAGCGACAAGAAAAATAAAATCAAACCGTTAAAGGCAAATGACATAATCACCAAAATATCTAACCATAAAAAGCTCTGGTCTGTTCTAGTGAGATGCAATAGATCTGTAACGATATAAGGCGCATTTGGGAGAAAGAGTAACCAAATGCCGAAGAAAAAAAGCAGGGTCAATTTAGGAGTCTTCTTAGGGCTTGCTAATCCAGTTGTTATGGCAAATGGGATGATGGCTAGAAATAAATTCCAGACTAGAAATAACAAATAAAAAGATTGATGTAATTTCATTCTAATCATTAACAACACAATACTTAATGCCATTGAGACGGTTAATAATGAAATGATTTTAAACCTATTAAAAATAAGCGTTTTTATAGTGTCCATGAGCTATTCGTTTTTATGTCTATTAAAAAAATGGTGATGATGCCTAAGCTGTAAGCAATAAGGTCTGAAATTTCAAAAGTGCTTCCTAAAACTAGGACTGCGAAATTACTGTCACGTAGATTGAGATAATCTAAAAGATTGTAGAACTGTAAAAACTCAATACCAAATGCAATAATTAAAACGGTTATGGCGACATAGATTGGTTTGGTTTTAATAAAACTTCTAATAGCGCAATACATTAAAATGACCACCAAATAATCGCCAAAGGTGTGTCTAATAAAACCTTTGGTAAAAAATGCTGCTATGCAAATTTCCGAAGACAACAGCAACAGGGTGGAGGCAAAAAAGGGTTTGTGATATGTGATGGTCATTTGATGTCTATTTTATCGCCTAAAAATTTAGGATCTACATTAAACAATAGGTCTATTGATGCTTTTGCTCTTGCTAGATATTCTCGAAGCTGTACTTTAATCCCATAACGACCAGATACATCTTTCGCATTATATGCAACTGCTTTGATGTCGTTATGTTTTGCTAGATAAAGGGCACGCTCGTTATGAAACTGTTGAGAGATGATCGTAATGGCGTCTTGCCCAAAAACTTTTTTTGCCCTAATCACAGAGTCTAAGGTTCTAAAACCTGCATAATCGAGAAAGATGTTGTCTTCAGGAATGCCTTTGGCAATGAGGTCTTTTTTAAAAGTTGTTGGCTCGTCGTAATTTTTGTTGCCGTTGTCTCCACTTATCAAAATAAAGTCTATTTTTTTGGCGTTGTAAAGCGCTACAGTTGCATTAATTCTATACGTGTAATACAAGTTGACGTTTCCGTTAGAAAGAAATTTAATCGTTCCTAAAAGGAGGCCTACTTTGTTCTTCGGAATGTCTTCAACCGAATCATAGATGTAGTCCTCTGCTTGATAACTCACCATTTTATTATTGAGCATAAGCCCAAATACAATGACAATCCCAATTACTAGTAGTCTTTTAAGTTTTTTTATCATTTTAATTTATTATTAAAGAATTGCGTTGTGCTTTCGAAAATATAGCGTCTCTAAAATCATCAATATTAACATGCAATAAGTGTTTGTAATTGAATTGGTGAAACGGATTAGAGCGGTTACCAATTCTATAAGATTGATAATAATAGGTGTAATAATCTGGCAAAATAAGAATGCCTAAAATCATGGCGCCATAGAGATATAAACTGCGTTTTCCATTACCAAAACATAAGCACTGCAATGCAATTTCGTCTTCTACTTTTGTACCATAACCCGTTAAGGTGTGGTAGGCATCATGACGCTCTACTTTAGCAATCAACTCAAACCCGTTTTTGTTTAGAAACTCTCCTAAATGTCTTCCAAATGAGGACGTAGGATAGGTGAGGAGCTCCTTACGAGAAATGCCCCAAGCCTCATGATTTTTGAACAGTTTGGTGTATACATTTTGAGACTGCTCAAAAAGCCATTCTATGAGTTGTTTTCTATGTGTTCTAAATACCTTCATTTTGTGTCTTCTTTTGCGAACCAAACCCAAGATTGGCTCGTGGTGATATAAGCAGAAATGAAAAAAGCAGTAAAATAGAGGTCGTAGTTTGACGCGTAAATCCCAAAACAGCACAACCCAAAAACAACCACTGTATAGTATGGGAAACACATTTTAAAGACCTGTGTCTTTGTGTAAATGTCTCCTTTTGCAGACCAAAAAAACGGACAAATACTACCAACAATAATTATGAGTACACATAGAAATATGGGGATATAGGATAGTAAAACAAAAGGAGTTATATCGAGGTCAAATTCACTGGAAAGTATAATGCCCCAAAAAATCACTGATGCCAATACGCTAGATTTCGCTACGTTTGCTGGTACATTCATTAGTCGTTTGTTGTATTGAACTTATCTTGATTAGCTATGAAGTCATAATTCCATTCTTGCCAGTCACGTTGTGATAAATCCAACATGTGGCTTCTGTATTTTGTTCCAATTCTGTTTTTATTTTCTTGAGAAATGTCTAAAGTGTTTTTTAAGTCATTAAGGATAACAGCATTTCTGTTTGATAAATTGATGAGGTATCTAATATCAAACGATTTAGCTTTTGTAAGATTATATTTTGTAATTGTTGAATCCCAATTAATCGCGCTACAAGTAATTAAAACGATAAATGCTGCTTGTGTATTTCTTCGGAATAAAAATGCCAAGTTTTTAATCTTTAGCACTTTTAACGATGTTGTGATAAGACCAATGAGCGTGAGTAAAATATAAATGTGAACACCAATACGCTTATAGGTTAAACCAAATGAAGTAATATAAGTTTGGTTCTTAATGGCAATTAAAATTATGAGTATTACATTGAGAATAATCCATGAAAAAGCAATGTTTTTGAGTGTCTTATTTTCAGTATAAAAATTAAGATCACCTCTAAAAAAATAGAGAATAATACCAATGGCGATGATAATTGATGCAATTAATGTGTTGATCCCATTGTGTACTAGTATCGATAACTCTGTTCCAGTAGTTGCCTCAGATGTTAGCATATACGTAATATCTGTAGCGATATATAAAAGGATGAGTACGTTTAGAAGCCCAAGTAATGTTGTACCTAATTGCTTCTCTTTTTTTAGTTGTTCTTCAGAGAAATCATCAGATTGATGTAATTCATTTTTAGTTTTTAAATCTATAGACGTTGCTGGTTCAACGTGTACAGGTTTTGAAATATTACTAAATAAATAATACCCTAAAACCGTAAATAAGATCCATTGCAGATTGATAAAATCAAAATTGATCTTGGAAACTAAATCGTTGAATATTGGGTTTCCATTTTTATAAAGAAGAATAAATAGAATTATAAATACCAGAGGGATACCAATAAGTTTTGCCCAATGTGCAACGTCAATATCTTTTTTCCAATCTGTTTTTTGAGTGGCTTCGTTGACCTCAAAGTTTCTATGAAAAAAACCAGCAACAGTTGTATAAATGCCATTAAACCATTGTACATAAATTGAATTAGAGCTTTGAGACACGGTTCCTACCAAAGTAAAAAAGGCTGCGCAATTTGCAATTATGGCCAAGCTTGAATGATTTATAAATACAAAAATGGCACTTAGTATATATGCAAAAGTGTGAAGCAAAATGGTTTTATTCTTGAATTTCTCCAGATTGTAAATCATTAGAAAACCGATAGTCACTAAAGAGAATATCGATAGGTTAAGTCCAATAGCGCTATCAAAAAATAGAATACTAAAAAGGAAGGATGCGATAATGATTGTGATTTTTTTCATGGTTTTGTACATTGTTATTGTTGGTTTAAACGGTGTTCATTGCTTGGATGTTGCTCTTATATTCTGAAGGTAAAATCAATGCTTTGAGTACGCTGTCAAATTTTAGCAATCGACTTAATTTATAAACTGAAATCAATGGTTTAATGGCAGAGAATTTCCGAAGACCTAATAACCCAATTACTTTTTTCGGACAGATCATTATTTGAGTATCTAATAGAAGATTGTATCTCACAAAACCTATATGTTTCTTGTATTGTTTATATAAATCTTTAGTAAATTCTCCATGATGTAAATCTTGTTTTAGATGCAGATGCCTTTGAGTTTTGAAGGCTTCAAAATCTTGAGGTAAATCTTTAATTCCCATTCTTGTGCCTACCTCACCAAATACATTAAGTACGTCTTGTTTTTCAAAAGGTTCTAGTTTGCGTTCTAAAATTTCAAATGACCTAATTGAATAATCTATGAGCATATATAAAACATCCTTGTAAGCCCAGTTTGGAATATGCTTGCCACGTTTTTTCTCAACAGCGCCATGAATTTTGTTGATCATGTCAATAGATTGATACGCCTTAGTTTGTTCTGCAAATACAATCTCACGTGCATAGGTGACCGTAGAAAAGAGTCTGTCTAATGGCGCTTTTGGTAGTTTGCCAGTGAAATACAACCAGTCTACAGCTTTGTTAAGCGCAAACTCTGCAGAGGCGCCTGCAAAAATGAGGAGAATGGTATCGCTGTTTCCCCATATGTCTCTTACGATTGAATTCTTGTCTACGAAGTATGTCATAATTATTTATTGTTTGTAAAGTACTTTGTATTTCAAAGTAAGTATATAAAAAAAATCTACTGTCCTTTTTGTATTAATTTTTCTAGTGCTTCAATATGTTTTTTAAATTCTATTCGACCTAGTTTAGACGTCGCATAGCGCGTGTTTGGTTTTCTACCAATAAATTGCTTTTCAACTGTAATATATTCTGCCTTTTCCAAGGCTTTGGTATGACTAGCTAGATTACCATCAGTCGCTCCCAATAATTCTTTGAGCATATTAAAATCTGCATATTCATTAACCATTAGAATGGACATAATGCCAAGTCTTATACGATGATCAAATGCTTTATTTATGTTATTTATGATACTCAAATTTCAATATTTAGTATGTTGTAAAGTTAGTTAAACTTAGAGTGTTCTAGGTTTTATTTGCTAATTCTATCATATTTAAAGTACATGATTGTTCCATAGATAATATGCATAAAACCAAAACCTGCGACCCAAAACCAAAATCCATAACTTGGATAAAATGCACATATCAAACCAAGGACTACTTCTGTGTAACCTAGATATCTAATATCTCCTAAACTGTATTTTGAGGCGTTGATTAAAGCTAACCCGTAAAAAATGAGCATCAATGCACCTGTATGTCCGTAGCGTTCTTGATTAAGAATTATTAAAATATAGATGCCTCCAGTTACAAGAGGAATAAGGAAATTTACGAGTAGTCTTTTTGAGGAGGTATCCCAGATTTTTTCACCATTCCTTTTTGCTTTTTTTGTTGTTAAATATATGGCAGTTACAGCACTTAAAATTGCGACTCCAATAAGTGTAGCAAAGCATTTAATAAAAACAACGCCATCTAATATAAGATAACCTCTAGCAGAATGTGATACCAAATAATACGCTATGGAAGCGCCAACCAAAGCATAAATGCCAGCTAGGATTCCAGACAAGCCGCTAAGAGAAATAAAACGCGATGATTTATTCATCATGTTTTTTATTTCTGAAATATCTTTTAAATAATTATTCGAGTCCATATAAAAGTACTTTGAAATACAAAGTAAATAAATTTAATTGAATATAGCAAGTTAAAAGTATCCTAAATTTATTTTTGAAAGATGATTTTATAATCTAGTACTGATAAACCGTTATAAAAAATAGTTAGGGTTGAATTTCTTTTATAATTGAATGGGATTTCTGCTACATATTCATCATTCTCTTTCTCAAATAAGAATTTTGTTGAGTACTCATCGTCTTTGAAAGCATAAGAATAAAATACATCCGTTTTTGCGGCATTAAATTTCAATGTTATATGGCTTCCTGTTTTTGCTTTTAGAATACCAACTTGACCCTTTTTAAAAACCAAACCAGAAGTGATGAAAGGCGTATATATCTTTGGGAAATAAAAGAAAGTTGACTTTTTTATTGGCCGTTTTAGCAGTTGCCATTTCGTTTCTTTTGGAAAATGATTAAGAATTAATTGTTCTGGTGCTATTAAGAAATACTCATCAGAGAAATCGAAATCTTTTGGATTTTTTTCAGTATTCCCAGTAGACCAAGTTGCATCAATCAATTGCCATTGATTATCTATTTTTACTGCATTCCAGGCGTGATTTGTGCCTTTTTTGATTAGCCCAATTTCTCTTACAGATTTTTTAGCATATCCTTTAATGACTTCTGCTTCGATACCTAATTCAAGTAGTGTGAATTTTAATAATTGAGAATACCCTTCGCATACAGCTAAGCGTTTTTTTAAAGATTTTTCTGCGTAATTTTTTCTTAGACTTTTAAGTCTGTTTTCATAATCTCCATCGTCATTATACGCAATAGATTTATAGCCATTGCTTCCATTTCTATATGATTTGTAGTCATATTCGATATGGTTAGAAATCCAATAATACACGGCTCTAACTTTATCTATGTCAGTATCAAAATCTTTGTCAATTCTATTAGCAAAATAATCAATAGATCTAAATTTTTCAGGGTACTGTTCAACTATAGAATCTATAGATTTATAATCTTGTGAAAAGGCAGTGTTGACGATAATAAATGCAAGCGATAATAAGCAATATCTCATTGACTAAAGGTAGTGATTACATTTCAATTTTAAAGTCTATGATTTTTATGTTTTCATGGTAAACACTTAAGACATCTCCTTTTTTTGATTTGTATTTTAATGCAATACTATAATCGCTTTTATCTTTAGAAAAGTTAAGTTCTTTTAGATACGTTTCTGTATTAAACTTGTAATAATACGTTCCGTTTGTACTTACATCTTTAAAGTTAATTCTAATTTTTTCATCGACTTTAGAGACATTGACTAATCCACTTTGATCGTCAGAAAGTTCTAATCCACTTTCAAAATATTTAGAATAAATTATGGGTAAATTGAAAAACGATTTGGCGCTAATAGGGTCTTTAATTAATTGAAAACTCTTTTGTGCAGGTAGGTGAGTAGCAATTAGTTTTTCTGGGTTTGTAAAGAAATAAAAATCGTTAAAATGTTTCTCCCATTTTTCTGTTGATGAATTTTCATATCCAGATGAAAATGATACATCTATTAATTTCCACTGGTTATTGATTTTTACAGCATTCCAGGCATGATTTTTTAAATAATCACCAGTATTGATATCGTCAACAGATATTTTGGTGATGCCTTTAATTAGTTCAACTTCAATATTTGATCTCAAGCATAATTCTTGAAATAATGAACTTAAACCAAGGCATAACCCTTTACGATTTGTAAAAACACGTTTTACTAATTTCTCTCTTTTTTGGTTAGCTATGCTTTTATTTATACGTTTAGAATCAAACATAATCTCTAATTCTGGAGATCTAATGGCATAATATTCACTGAGGTCATAAACAACATTGTGAGCTATCCATGTATAATAAGCTCTTGCTTTATGTTCATCACTTTTGATTGTGTTATTAACTCTAAGTACTAATTTGTCTATGGAATCAAAATGCGGATAATTCTTTACATTATTGTCAATCAATTCGTAATTTTGAGATTGAACACTTATAAAAAAAAGAGTAAATATTAAGTTTATAAAAATCTTCATGTACTAAATATAAGAAAATTCGCGATAAACAATGAAACCAGCAGAAGCATATATTCTAAATCAAATAGAACCATACAAATCTATACTACTGCATTTGCAAATTCTTATTGAGCATACTTTTGTTGAGGCACACATGGAATATAAATGGAGCATACCTTGTTATTATGTAGGGACACGACCTATTTGTTATCTCAACCAGTCTAAAGATTATGTAGACGTTGGTTTTTGGCATTCTGCTCATCTAACAAAGTATACAGAGCATATGATTTCAGACAACCGCAAAGTTGTCAAGTCGATGCGGTACAAATCATTAGATGATATTGACGATGTGTTATTTATCAATATCCTAAAAGAAGTTGAAAAACACAAGAATAAATCATTTTTGAAATAAGGGTTTATAACTCCTTAGAAAAAATTGAATATGCAAATCCCATTCCTTTATAAGATTTCTTTTGTTTTTTTATTTGATCAAAGTAATGAGAATCAAAAAAGTCTACAGAGGTAATACTAGAATCGGCATTTATAACTTCATAGCCTTCAGCCATGATCTGGGATTCTGCAATGCGCAATAATTTAGAACCTATGGTTTGTCTTTGAAAGTTTTTGTGAACATACAATCCATCTAAATGACATCCTTTTTTGATATGTGCAAAGCCAACAACTTGATTCCTAAATTCTGCTACTATAAAATAAAGGTCATTTATTCGTGCTTCCCAAACTTCGGTGTCATCTGCTCCAGATGACCAAGCTTCTATTTGTTTTTCAGAATAATCTCTACTGTTTATAGCACGAACCGTATCTCGATATAAGGCTGTGATTTCAGGAAGATCTTCTAAAGATGCTTCTCTAATTTCTAATTCTTTTATCATAATCTATACTCTAAATATTCCGCCAAATGAAATGACGCGTTGTAAAAAGAAAAAACTCTGAGATGCTTTATCGTTAGAGTTGCTAGTTGTTCTAATATCACCCATATTGATGTATCCACCTCTCATATCTGTTTGGATGTAAAAGTGTTTGAAAAAAGTAAAATTAAGTCCAACATTCAAAGATACACCATAACCAGACAAATGAAATTCATCGTAACGATCTTTTCCTAATAAAGCGGTGTTAGTCTTTGGATATAAAATCCCGCTACCAATACCTTCGGTAACATTAAGTTGAAAAATATCAGTGTTTTGAATGTTTAAAAGTTTTGAAATATCATCTACTCTTGAGAATTCTAAATACACATAATTTAAACCATTAGTGTGTTCAAATTCTAAGAATGGTTCAGAAACAAAAAAGGTTTCATTGTCGTAAACACCATTAAATTCGCTTCCAGATTCACTGTCTGGTAAATCAATATAACCATCAACAACTCTTGTTTTGTCTTCATCCATGACGTATTTCATATGGTCAACATTTAATGAAATAGTATAATGATCTGAAATATAATACCCAAGTTTAAAGTTGGTTTGAGGAATCGTAATTCGTGTTGGATTTATATAATCAACGTGCCAACCTTTTGGTTTGTCTACAGCGGTTGCATCATAAATTGTAAAATCATAGTTATCACCTTCAAATGTGATATCAGATTTAGAGTAGGATTCTCTGTTTCCTCCCCAACTTATAATGAATTTACCTTTATTTGAAGCGGTGTATTTTTTTACATCTACGTCTTGAGCGTTAAGACTATTGGTTGTTATGCTTATAAGAACAATTAATATAAGCCTAGTTGATTTAATGATCATTAAATTTAGCTATCTGGTTGTGAAAATATATGAGTCGTAAAAAGTCGTTAATACTGTATTAATCTAAAAATTATAGCGCGTTTATAGTCTTTCTAATAGCAACTAAATTAGTTAGTAAGTGTTCAAGGTTATCTAAATGCAACATATTTGCGCCATCACTTTTTGCATTAGCTGGATCAAAATGTGTTTCAATAAATAAACCATCTACATTGTTTACAATACCAGCTCTTGCAATAGTTTCTATCATATCTGGTCGTCCACCAGTAACTCCTGCACTTTGATTTGGTTGTTGTAAAGAATGTGTGACATCAAGTACCGTTGGTGCATATTCACGCATGGTAGGAATGCCTCTAAAATCTACAACCATATCTTGGTAACCAAACATAGTGCCTCGGTCTGTAATCCATGCTTTATCGCTTCCAGAGTCTTTTACTTTCTGTACAGCATGTTTCATGGCCTCTGGACTCATAAACTGACCTTTCTTTAAGTTGACCACTTTACCTGTTTTTGCAGCAGCGACTACTAAATCTGTTTGTCGTACTAAAAATGCAGGAATTTGAAGGATGTCAACATATTCTGCAGCCTTTTCAGCATCAGAAACTTCATGAATATCAGTCACTGTTGGTATATCAAATGTTTGAGATACTTTTTGAAGAATTTTAAGTGCTTTTTCATCACCAATACCTGTAAAGCTATCAATTCTACTTCGGTTTGCTTTTTTGAAACTCCCTTTAAATACATAAGGAATTTCAAGTCTATTGGTAATATTGAGAACTTTCTCAGCAATACGTAAAGCCATATCTTCACTCTCAATGGCACAAGGTCCACAAAGTAGAAAGAAGTTGTTTGAATTGGTGTGTTTTAGTTTAGGTACGTCAGATAATTGCATGTGCTTCAAATTTCAAATTTCAGCAGCAAAGATACAAATCACGACTGTATTAAAAGCTTCTGTTGAGACTATTTCTAATCATCCATAAAGCCATCACAAAATTGGCAATAACAAAAACACCACCATAAACCATAAATTGTTTTGCTTGGCTTGAGATGTTTACGATATTAAATACATCAGATAAGTAGACCACAATCAAGTACGATGATAAGCATACAAATGAAATGCCTAATGTGAAATTTAACTTTCTGTTTGGTTTAAATAATTGCCATAAAAATGGGATTCCAAACAAGAGAATTGGATAGGCTGTTATGCCCTTACTTTGGTTGACATCTGTGAACCAGTAGGCTATTACCGCTAAAAAATAGAGGTAAGGCACAAATTTTGAGTATTTACTAATTGTTTCCATCAGTTTGCTATTAACCGTTAAATTGGATAACGTAAGATACGACTAGAAATTATCCGATGTATTCAGTATAACATTTTATTAACTTTAACTTCAGAAATTTTAACACTTCAAAACGTCAACTATAAAGTTATTAATTATCAATTGGTTAGCTTGTAAATGGATGGTTTCATAACCTACAGATGAATTCATAAAAACCGCAATTTTAATAATTAAATAAGTTTAAGATTTTATACAGAAATTAACGTACCTTTGCACGCTTAAAACAAGGCGTCTATTATGGCTAATATTAAAAACATTGCAATTATTGCACACGTTGATCACGGGAAAACTACATTGGTTGATAAAATCATGTATCACTGTCAACTATTTAGAGAAAATCAAAATACAGGTGATTTAATACTTGATAACAACGATTTAGAACGTGAAAGAGGAATTACAATTACATCTAAAAATGTATCTGTAATATACAAAGACACAAAAATTAATATCATTGATACACCAGGTCACGCCGATTTTGGAGGTGAAGTAGAGCGTGTATTAAATATGGCAGATGGTGTTTTATTACTAGTTGATGCTTTTGAAGGTCCTATGCCTCAAACACGTTTTGTGTTACAAAAAGCTATTGATTTAGGCTTAAAGCCTTGTGTGGTAGTCAACAAAGTTGATAAAGAAAACTGCACACCTGACGAAGTTCATGAAAAAGTCTTTGACTTAATGTTTGAACTAGGAGCAGAAGAATGGCAATTAGACTTTCCTACAGTTTATGGTTCTGCAAAGAACAACTGGATGAGTGATGATTGGAAAGACGAAACAGAAAATATCGAGCCACTTTTAGATATGGTTATCGAGCATATTCCTGCACCAAAAATTCCTGAAGGAAATACTCAAATGTTGATTACATCTTTAGATTTCTCATCATTTACAGGACGTATTGCAATTGGTCGTTTAACTCGTGGTGAGTTAAAAACAGGACAAAATATATCTTTAGTAAAGCGTGATAAAAGTATAGTAAAATCTAAAATTAAAGAACTTCACATATTTGAAGGTCTAGGTCGTTTAAAAGTTGACAGTGTTCAAACTGGAGATATTTGCGCTATAGTTGGATTAGAAGGATTTGAAATTGGTGATACAGTTGCCGATTGGGAAGCACCAGAAGGTCTAAAAACTATTAATATTGACGAACCAACAATGAGTATGTTGTTTACGATTAATGATTCACCTTTCTTTGGTAAAGATGGAAAATACGTAACATCTCGTCATATTAAAGATCGTTTAGCTAAAGAATTAGAGAAAAACTTAGCGCTTAAAGTAGAGCCTACTGATAGTGCAGATAAGTTTATGGTTTTTGGACGTGGTGTATTACACTTGTCTGTATTAATCGAAACGATGCGTCGTGAAGGCTATGAAATGCAAATTGGACAACCACAAGTTATCATTAAAGAAATTGACGGTGTTAAATGTGAGCCTATTGAAGAAATGACAATCGATTTACCTGAATCAGTTTCTGGTAAAGCTATTGAAATGGTCACAATGCGTAAAGGTGAAATGTTAAGTATGGTTGCTAAAGGAGAACGTATGGTTTGTGAGTTTATGGTGCCTTCTAGAGGTATTATTGGTTTACGTAATCAATTACTAACAGCAACTCAAGGTGAAGCGATTATGGCTCACCGTTTTAAAGAATACCAACCACTTAGAGGTGGAATTCCTGAACGTCAAAATGGTTCTTTAGTGTCAATGGAAAAAGGTCAAGCAATTCCTTACTCAATTGATAAATTACAAGATAGAGGTAAATTTTTCGTAGATCCAGGTGAAGATATTTACGAAGGTCAAGTTATTGGAGAGAATTCTCGTGGTGATGATATGGCTGTGAATATTACCAAAACTAAAAAAATGAGTAATGTTCGTTCTTCTGGAGCAGATGATAAAGCTAAGATTGTACCTGCAATTAAGTTTTCATTAGAAGAAGCTTTAGAATACATACAAAAAGATGAATATGTAGAAGTGACACCTAACTTCTTAAGACTACGTAAAATATACCTTACAGAGGTTGATCGTAAGCGTAATAAGAATAAGTAAGACTTATTAATATAATAGAAAAAAGGAATCCTTATTAGGGTTCCTTTTTTGTTTTGAGTTTTCTATATTTACAAAAACTTACAGATGATACATTTTCTTTATTTTGATCCAGGTTTAGGAGCAATGATTATTCAAGCCATAGTTGCTGCAGTAGCAGGCGTATTGCTTTTTTCTAAAAACTTGTTGTATAAAGTAAAGTTGTTTCTTGGAATTTCTAAACAAGACGATGATGTATTTGATGATATTGATGTAAAAGATTCTGATATAGAAAGTAAATCCAATAGTGACAGCAAACAATAGACATTCTTCATCGTTTAGAGATCCCTCAGGTTTTATATTTGTAGATCAAGGTCTTGTAAAACGTTCCATTTCTCCGCTCTATTTTGAGCAATATAAAGCACTTAAATCATCTGGCTTTTTTAAGAAACTGCATAATGCTGGTTTGTTAATTTCTCATGAGGAACTTTCTAGTTCTGATGAAGAGGTTATTATACAACCAGAACAAATTTCATTCATGAACTATCCTTATGAATGGAGTTTTAGTCAATATAAGGAAGCAGCTTTATTAACCTTGAAAATTCAAAAATTTGCTTTAGAAAATGGTTTTTCATTAAAAGATGCCTCAGCATTTAATGTGACTTTTTATAAAGGAAAAATGGTCTTTATAGATACATTGTCTTTTGATTTCTATCAAGAGAACTCACCTTGGAGAGCTTACAAGCAGTTTATATCTCATTTCTTTGGACCATTACTATTAGCAAAATATAACGGATTAGAATCCTTAAAATTAATGAGTAGTTTCATTGATGGTGTCCCAATAAAAATGGTGTCATCTATGTTACCATTTAAGACAAAGATGAATCCTTTTCTATATTCTAATATTCATTTGTTGGCTAAATTTGAAGACAAACACAATGAGGATTACAAAGGCGATTCTAAAGTAAGTACCTTATCAAAAAAGGCACAGCTAAATATTATAAAAGGACTTTACGATTTTATAAAAAAGATGTCATTAAAAACCTCAAGTGAATGGGGTAATTATTATGATAAAACTAATTATGCTAACGATGCTTTTGATCAAAAAGCTTCGATTATTGATGGATGGATCAAGCAATTAGGTGCCAAAACAGTTATTGATGTAGGCGGTAATGATGGAACATTCGTTAGAAAAATAAATCAAGATTTAACGGAAGCCTTGGTTTGTGATATTGATTACAATGCAGTAGATGCTAATCATAAGTACGTCAAAAAGAACAAAGAAACATTTATGTTGCCTTTTGTTTTTGATGTTTTGAATCCTTCAGCAAATATTGGATTTAATAATAAAGAAAGAGATTCATTCTTAAATCGTATAAAAGCATATGCGCCTGATGTCACTATGGCGTTGGCTGTGATTCATCATATGACTTTGAGTGGTAATATTCCTTTTGAGATGTCTGCAGAATTTTTCTCAAAATTCTCAAAACACCTTATTATAGAATTTCCGAAGAGAAATGATTCATGGGTACAACGCTTATTGAATACAAAAGGTGAATTCAAAGGACATTTTGATTTCTACAACATTGCTAATTTTGAGTCGAGTTATTCTAAATACTTTACTTTAGTTGAAAAAGTAGAGATTGAAAACTCTGAGCGTGTGATGTACGTCTATAAATTGCAGTAATTTGAGACAAGCTATAATAAAGTTCATAAACAGTA
>CAJQOA010000002.1 GCA_905479815.1 uncultured Psychroserpens sp. | reverse complement strand
ATACCTTGTGTTTTGGAGAATCAACAACAATTGAAGGTGTCGTTAATCCATTAACTTTAACTTATAATTGTCCGCCACCCGAAAGTGAAGAAACTTTTTTACCTGACGGAAGTGGAGCTGCATATAGCACTTGTATTGATGTGACATGTTTTGGGCCTAATGATGTATTAACCGATGTGTCTCAACTCGCAGATATTTGTATCAATATAGAACACTCCTATTCTGGAGATTTAGATATTAAAATTATTTCACCTAGTGGTCAAGAGGTAGATTTGTTCACCCAAGCAGGTGGAGGAACCTATTTTGGAGGCGCTAACGATAATGAAACAAATGATCCAGGAGTTGGAGCAGACTATTGTTTTTCTATGTCTGCATTAACATTATTAATGGACGCTAATACTATTTTGGCAGGAACAAATCCTCCAAATCAATCTTGGGAGCCAGGATCTTATTTACCGGTAGAATCCTTCGATGCTTTGTTAGGGAGTCCACTTAATGGATCATGGTGTATTCAAATTATAGATAATCTTGCTGTAGATAATGGTTATATATTTTCATGGGAACTCAATTTTGATCCTAGCTTGCAATTAGAAGATTTTTCTTTTGTTCCTAATATTGTATCTCAATCTTGGGATGCAAATTCTAGTATTACAGAAACCAATGGGAATACAATTACTGTAGCGCCAAATGGATCTGGAGACTACTGTTATACCTATAGAGTCGTTGATGTATTTGGTTGTGAATATACTGAAGACGTTTGCATTAATGTTGCAGATGAAAATCAACCTCCAATCACCTATTATGAAGATAATGATGGCGATGGTTATGGTGATCCAGATAGTCCTTTGGTAGAATGTTCAGATGCACCACCTATTGGTTTTGTTAGTAACGACTTAGATTGTGATGATACAAATGATCTTTTTAATCCTGATGCTTCAGATACAGAAGGTAATGGCATTGATGAGAACTGTGATGGTGTTGATGGAGATGCCCTTAGTGTTGATGAGTTTTTAGAAAATGATGTATCTGTTCAGCCTAATCCATTTAACGCAAGTGTAATAATTAACTTGCCAGTTAGTGTAATAGGATCTACATTAGATGTTATTATTTATGATTTAAATGGTCGTATAGTTTATGACGAAATACATTCAAATCTAGAAGGTTCAATTACGATTAGTAATCTTAATACGCTGGAAAGAGCGCCTTACTTTCTTAAAGTATCTAATAAAGAAGTAGGATTTAAAGTGGTTAAGAAAATAATTAAACTATGATAGATTAGCTGTTTTATTCTCTTTAAAATTATAGAGATTAATTTATAGATGTAAACTCTATTATGTCACCTTTTTCAAGAGACCATGTATCACTTAGTCCTGCATTGATTTCAAGCACATATTTTGCAGGATCCTCAGATGGTAAAGACGTTTCATTCATTGGTTGTGCATTTTTTTGAATACTCACAATAGTTTTGTCTTCAGCAATAAAAATAATATCTAAAGGTATTTGGGTGTTCTTCATATAAAATGCACGAAAGTCTGTATCTGGAAAAATGAACAACATACCTTGATTATTTTCCATGCTAGAACGATACATCAATCCCGTTTGAGTCGCATATTCATCATCTGCAATTTCAATGTTTATGGATGCTAATAAAGAATCTGTAGTCGCTTTTTTAAGTTGAAGTTCTCCTTCCTTTTTAAACGTGACTTTGACTTGTTTTACTTCGGAAGATTTGCGCTCTTCTTTGCATGATGATAGTTGCAAGGCTACGCTTGCGAAGATCAAAAAAATAAAAACCTTAAGAATGAAATGTTTCATTATTAGCTCACTTTTGTTTTAGGTTTGTAAACAAACATAAAGTAAAGTCCTACTAAAATTAATGGAATACTAAGTAATTGTCCTGTATTTAGTAACCAATCTGCACGCTCTGGGTTTTGCGCTTCTTTTACAAATTCAACGAAGAATCTTACAGTCCAAAGTAAAACTAAAAACAATCCAAATAAGAAGCCTTCTTGCTCACTTTTTTTAGTTTTCCAATAGAAATACCATAACGCTAAGAATACAAAAATATAACTAATAGCTTCATATAGTTGCGCAGGATGTCTTGCAAAATCTTCACCTAATTGTTTAAAGGTGACACCAAAATCACTTCCTGTTGGTTTACCTATGATTTCAGAATTTATAAAATTTCCTAACCTTACAAATACAGCTCCAGAGGCAACTGGTACGACAACACGATCTAAAATCCATAGTACGGTTTTCTTTAATACTTTCTTGTTGTATAAATACATAGAGATAATCATAGCAATAGCTGCACCATGACTTGCTAATCCCATAAAGCCTGTGAATTCAAATCCACCTTTAAATTTAAAAGGCAAGAAGATGCTAAAAAAATCTTCGGTAATAAGTTCTGATTGGTAGAAAATGACATGGCCTAAACGTGCACCTAGCATAATACCAACAACAGCATAAATGAATAAAGAATCTAAAGATTCGTTGCTTTGTCCTTCATGCTTGTAAATGCGTTTCATGATTTGTAAACCAAGGAGAAACGCAACAATCCACATTACACTATAATAATGTAATGTAAAAAAACCTAAATCTAATCCTTTAGAAGGATCCCAAATCATATCAATTGCAAGCATAGCATTTTATTTTGATGGGATAAAGATAATATTATTGAATAAACTAGAGACGTTGTTAAGATAGTTTTAATCTTCTTTTTCTGGAACTGGATCATAACCAGATCGTCCCCAAGGCGTCGAAGCAAATTAGAAAATGTACAGTGTGCATTTTTAGCGAACGGGCGAGCTGGCGCGTTGGCATATTTTTAGTTGTCATCCTTATTCGGAACAGGATCATAGCCTGATTTTCCCCAAGGATGACAACTAAAAATACGTTTAATCGCTAATCCACCACCTTTCCAAATCCCATGTTTTTCTAATGCTTCTTTAGAATAATGAGAACACGTAGGTTGAAATCTGCATGTTGCAGGTGTTAAGGGGGAAATTAAAGTTTGATATACTTTAATCAATAGCAGGAAAGGGTATGTAAGTAATTTTTTCATAACCGTAAGCAAATACTTCTATTTAGGAAAGTACTTTTCTAATTAGTTGAAAAGGATGTTCCATCCTTCCCATCATTTAATTGAATGCCTTTTGCTGCTAACTCATCACGAATCTTATCAGACATAGCAAAATCTTTATTAGCTCTCGCATCTTGTCTTAATTGGATTAATAATTCTACAGCACCTTGTAGCTTGTCAGTTCCAGTATCTGCTTTATTAGTGTTTTCTAGCCCTAGAACATCATATGTAAATTCTAACATTGTTTTTTTAAGCAGTTCTAAATCTTCCAATGTTAATGAAGCGCTACCAGCTTTTATTTGATTGATTTGTTTAGAAGCTTCAAATAAGTGCGCTATTAATATTGGAGAATTAAAATCATCATTCATCGCGTCATAACAGTTTTGACGCCAATCTGTAACACTAAACGTTGAGGTGTCACCAGCTTTTAAATCATCTAGAAGATTAACAGCATCCATTAATCTATAGAATCCTTTTTCACTAGCCAATAAACCATCATTAGTTAAATCTAACACACTTCTGTAAGACGATTGCGCATTAAAAAACCGAATGACGCTTGGACTAAAACCTTTAGTCATAATATCGTTATTTCCCGACATTAGTTCCGCAGGATTAATAATATTACCAGTAGATTTAGACATACGTTGTCCGTTCATTTGCAACATGTTTGCATGCATCCAGTAATTTACAGGAGCTATGCCTTTTGAAGCTCCACTCTGTGCGATTTCACATTCATGATGTGGGAATTTTAAATCCATTCCACCGCCATGAATATCAAAATTATCACCAAGATATTTAGTGCTCATTGCTGTACATTCTAAATGCCAACCAGGAAAACCATCACTCCAAGGAGAAGGCCAACGCATAATGTGTTGCGCATCAGCACGTTTCCAAAGTGCAAAATCTTGCGGATTCTTTTTGTCACTCTGTCCATCTAAAGCTCTTGTGTTATGGATAAGGTCTTCTAGTTTACGTTTGCTTAAAATGCCGTAGTTATTTGTCTCATTGTATTTATGTACATCAAAATATACAGAACCATTAACTTCATATCCAAAACCATTATCTATAATTGTTTTTATGAGCTCAATTTGCTCAATAATATGACCAGTAGCAGTAGGCTCAATACTTGGTGGTAAGAAATTAAATGTATTTAAAATATTATGAAAGTCTACGGTGTAACGTTGCACGACTTCCATAGGCTCAATTTGTTCTAGACGCGCCTTTTTAGTGATTTTATCTTCACCAACATCTGCGTCATTTTCTAAATGTCCTGCATCTGTAATGTTTCTCACATAGCGTACTTTGTATCCTAAATGTTTTAAGTAACGAAACACCATATCAAACGACATAAACGTTCTCACATTTCCTAAATGCACATTACTATAGACTGTTGGTCCACAAACATACATGCCTACGTATCCTTTTTCTATAGGTGTAAAAGTCTCTTTATTCCCACTTAGAGTATTGTAAATTTGAATGGTCTGCTCTTCGTACAAGTGCATAGTGTTAGGTGTTTAATTGTCTATGTTATTCTTAAATATCTTTTAAGTAGTCAAAGCTAGCATTTTATTTTTTTCTTCGGAAGAAAGAATGCTTAAAACGAAGTGTCAAGACTTATATAATCAAGGAACTCTCGTTTTGTTTCTTTGTTTTTAAAAATGCCACCAAACTCTGAAGTTACAGTGCTACTAGCTACATCTCTAATACCTCTAGAATTAACGCATAAATGTTTTGCATCGATTACACAGGCTACATCTTCAGTGTTTAAAACCTTTTGAAGCTCTTTAACGACTTGAATTGTAAGGCGCTCTTGTACTTGAGGGCGTTTTGCAAAATAATCTACAATTCTATTCATTTTTGAAAGTCCAACAACAGTACCGTTTGAAATATAAGCAATATGAGCTTTCCCTACGATAGGTAATAAGTGATGCTCACAAGTTGAATAGACCGTGATGTTCTTTTCAACAAGCATTTCTCCATATTTGTATTTATTGTCAAAAGTTGAAGCGCTTGGTTTTTTGTCAGGATCGAGTCCTCCAAATATCTCATTTACAAACATTTTAGCAACTCTATTTGGTGTGCCTTTAAGACTATCATCTGTTAAATCAAGACCTAGTGTTTCCAAAATATGTCTCACATCTTCTTTTATGATATCTATCTTTTCAGATGATGTTAATTCAAAAGCATCTTTTCGCAAAGGGGTCTCAGAAGATGACCCAACATGGTCATCACCAATAGCATCAAAATCTTGAATATCTTTTTCTATTTTCATTTGTTTTATTCCGAAAGCAACCGTAATCACTTTTAATTAAAATTATTAATTCCTCTCTTAAAAAGAGAACGCAAAGATAAACAATAAAAAAAAATGAATATAGGGTAGGAGTTTTTTAATTTAAGATGTTATATGCCTATAATCGGTAGGAGATTACTTGACATCCGATTTAACTGTTTATTTATTAAAATTTTCTTAAATTCCGCTTCTTAAAAAAAGACAACCATGAGCTCAAAATTTCTGTTCCCTCTAATATTAGTATGTACTCTACTATTATCCACTTCACTTTTTTCACAATCAAGAAAACAAAAAACAGTCAATTACAACGAAAATGTAAATTCTCCATTAACAAATGCAGAATTAGCCTTGATTAACGAGGTGTATGGAGATACTACAACTGAAAATATTTTAGATATACCACAACGTTTAAAGGATATTAAAAACATTCTACGTAACCGAGTAGAGATTAAGAATGTTCCAAATATTAGTGATCAAAAGCCTTGTACACTATTATCAGAAGTTCCGCTAATGGATTATTATGTTTCGAGTTTACAACGCGATACTAATTTCAACCCTCAAAGTTTTAATCCGTTAAAATATTTGTTTAATTATAATTCCTACGGAACTCACATGTATAGAGTAGATAATACCAATTACTTTATCATTATCAAATCTCAACATAAATAAAATTCTAATTATCCATTATATAACTATAAGCTATGAAGAAGGCATTACTCATAATTTTCACTTTATTCTCTTTAAGTACTTACGCTCAGGATATTATCATGCAAAATGGTACTGTGACTGGTTGTACAGGGACTTTTTATGATTCTGGAGGAGCAGGAGGTACATATTCTAGTGATGAAAATTTAGTCTTAACAATTTGTCCTGATAGTCCTGGACAATTAGTGACATTAAATTTTACAGAATTCAATACACAATTGGGAGCAGATGTTATGACCATATATAATGGTGATAGTGTAGCGTCTCCTGCGTTTGGTACTTTTGATGGAGCAAATTCTCCTGGATCTGTAACAGCTACAGAAGATAATGGATCTGGTTGTTTGACAATTCAGTTCGTTTCAGATGCTGCAGGAACAACTACTGGTTGGGCTGCAGATGTGTCTTGTTTTACACCTTGTCAAAGTATAGTGTCACAATTAGATTCATCAACACCAACTCCAAATGGAGATGGTTATATTAGAGTATGTCCTGGTGAAGATATTACACTTACAGGTAGCGGTGTTTTTGAATTTGATGGAGCAGGAGCGACTTACGAATGGGATTTAGGTGATGGTAATACTGAAGCTGGTCAAACAGCAACATTTTCTTACACTACACCTGGTGTTTATATTGTCAATTTAAATATTAGAGATACTAATACAGATTCAGATCCTTTAGGATGTGCTAATACTAATTTGATAAATCAAGTAATTCAAGTTGCTACAATGCCTAGTTTTTCTGGTACTGGAGCAGCAAATACAGATTTATGTTTTGGAGAAACTACGACCATTGATGGTGTAGTTACACCAACTCTTTTTGCTAACGATTGTACACCACCAGTAAGTGGAACAACGTTTTTGCCAGATGGTTCAGGTGCAGTCTACACAACATGTATAACTGTTGATTGTTTTGAATCTAATCAAGTCTTAACAGATGTGAATCAGTTGATTGATATTTGTGTTAATATGGAGCACTCTTACTCTGGAGATTTAGATATTAGAATTATTTCTCCAAATGGTCAAGAAGCAGATTTATTTACGCAAGCAGGTGGTGGTACTTATTTTGGTGGTGCAAATGATGATGCCACTAATGATCCAGGAGTAGGTGCGGATTATTGTTTTTCTATGTCTGCGACTACATTATTACAAAACGCAAATACGATTACTGCAGGTACTAATCCTCCAAATAACTCTTGGGAACCAGGCACATATTTGCCAGTAGAGTCTTTTGCTGATTTAATTGGTAGCCCTTTAAATGGGCAATGGTGTATTGAAATTGTTGACAACCTTTCAATCGACAATGGTTTTATATTTTCTTGGGGATTAAACTTTGATCCAAATATTCAACCACCAGAATTATCTTTTACTCCTGTAATTACCTCAGAAAGTTGGGATCCAGACCCTTCAATTACTAATATTACAGGTTCTACAATTACTGTAGCACCTTTAACTGCAGGAACGCACTGTTATACATATAGAGTTACAGATGATTTTGGATGCGAATACACACAAGAAGTTTGTATTGACATGGCAGAAGATATCACTGCTGATGGAGCAGCATCGATTGCTACTATTTGTGATGGTGATGATGCAGTCTTCAATATTACTGGAACTGCAAATGCTTCTGTGACCTATACAATTAATGGTGGAGCCGTACAAACTGTCTTATTAGATGGAACAGGCAATGCATCAGTTACGATTACAGGTCCAACTGTAGATCAAATATTAAATGTTATTGATGTTTCTTTAGGAACACCAGATGTTATTGGAAATGCGCAAACAGCTGTTGGTGGTTTTGATACAGCTAATGCTGTTGGTCCTATTGATCCTATTGGTACACCAGCTACAGGGGCTAACTGTGCTAGAATAACTTCTGCGGAACCTTTACTAACATTAACATTAGACGATAATGTGCCAGCTGGAACAGATATAATAATTAGTTTGGCTAGAAATAATATCACTGGTGATATGGTTATTTCAGATGGTGTAGCTAATTTGAATTATAATACTGGAACAGAAGATGTTTTAGAACAAATCACATTCACAACAGGAGCTTCTACAAATACATTAACATTTACAAGAAATGAAGGTCAACTTTGGATTGATGGTGTTGAATACACAATAGCTGGAACTCTTTGTACAGTTGTTATAGACGATACCGAAACTATTACTGTTGGCGCTGTGTTTGATACAGCTTTTACCATGACACCAACGTGTGATGGAGGTACAGCAACAGTCACAGGAGATGTAGGAGGCGTATTCACTTTTGAAGACCCACAACCTACAGATGGCGCACTTATAGATTCAGTCACAGGAACTGTAACTAACGGAGTATCTGGCACTACATATACTGTGCTTTACGAATTTGCTAGTGCTTGTAGTCCAGGAACAACACAAACAGTTACCGTACTTCCTTCTAATGACGCATCTTTTACCTTAACGCCAACATGTGATGGTGCAACAGCAACAATTACAGGAGATAATGGAGGTGTATTTACATTCAATCCAATTCCTACAGATGGAGCTATTATAGATTCAACAACAGGAACTATTACAAATGGTGTGCAAGGAACTATGTATTCGGTTGACTATTCGGTTGCAGGTGCATGTCCAGCAATAGCGAATCAATCAGTAACGGTTTTACCATTTGAAGATGCTAGTTTTACATTAACATCAACGTGTGCAGGTGCTACAGCAGTTATCACTGGAGATATTGGAGGAACATTTGTTTTCAACCCAGTACCAACAGATGGAGCGGTAATAGATACTGCTACAGGATTAGTTACAGGAGTATCAGGAACAACTTATACAGTAGAATATACGACATCTGGACCATGTGCAGAAACAACAAGTGAGACGGCAACGGTTTTCGCTTCGGAAGATGCTTCATTCACATACACGCCAAGCTGTACAGGAGCTATTGCCACTATTACAGGAGATGCTGCAGGTGTATTTACATTTAATCCGGTACCAACAGATGGTGCTTTACTTGATTCAGCAACAGGAGAAATTACTAATGGAGGATCAGGAACTTCTTATACAGTAGATTACACGACAACTGGGAATTGCCCAGTAACAGTAACTCAAACTGTAATTGTTTTCCCAGAAGATGATTCTAGTTTTACATTATCTCCAACTTGTGATGGAGCTACAGCTACAGTAACAGGACTAACAGGTGGAACATTTTCATTCAACCCAAATCCTGGAAATGGAGCAGTTATTGATTCAGCAACAGGTGCTATAACAGGAGGTCCATTTGATGCAATGTATACTGTTGATTATACAACAAATAATGGAACATGTCCAACGACAACTACGCTGTCAGTAACGTCTTACTCACAACCAATAATTGTTGATCCAACAACGCTTGAAGTTTGTGACGACGGAACACCAGACGGTATCACTAGTATTGACTTAACATTGAAAAATGTTGAGATAACTGATAACAACTCAGATTATTCAGTAAGTTATCATTTAACACAAGCTGATGCAGATAATAATGCTAATCCATTAGCGATTCCATACACAAACATTACGAACTGTCAAATAGTATTCGTAAGAGTTCAAGACATTAATACAGGCTGTTATAATACTACAACATTGGAGTTATGTGTACAACAAGCACCAATCGCTACCACGCCATTACCATTAGAATATTGTGATCCAGACAGTGATTGTTTTGGTGTATTTGATTTATCAAGTACAGCGAATGAAATTACTGGAGGCGATCCAAGTTTAACAGTAAGCTACCA
>CAJQOA010000001.1 GCA_905479815.1 uncultured Psychroserpens sp. | reverse complement strand
GTTACCACAGCACCTGCAGCTATAATACTATTACTTCCTATAATACAATCATCCATAACAATACTCCCCATTCCAATAAGAACGTTGTTTTCTATTGTACAACCATGAACTATAGCATTATGCCCAATTGAAACGTTATCCCCAATAGTGGTTGGTGATTTTTGATATGTAGCATGAATTATGGCACCATCTTGTACATTGACTTTGTTTCCTATTTTTATAAAATGTACATCTCCACGAATAACTGCATTGAACCATACACTACAATTGCTACCTAAAGAGACTTCGCCGACAATTGTAGCATTTTCAGCAACGTAACAATCATCTGGTATTTGAGGTTGTTTTCCGTTTACTGTTTTTATTATTGGCATAGTTAAATGATAATTTAGCGTATTAGGATATGTTTAAAACAAAAATGCCTCGAATTATCAAAGGATTAATATTTAGTTAATTGCAGGGCAATTACATTCATATTTTTCGCGACGACAATTAAAATTATACCCAAAAGTTAACTGATGAAATCCACCAGTATTAAAATTAATTGTATTGGCCTGATATGAATAAGTATAAGCAAACATAAACTGCTTGTAATCTACACCTATAAAGGGCGTTATATATTGAAGTTTTTGACTGCTTACAGAATTTCCTTCTAGAAACTGCGCCCCGTCTAAACTACGTCTATATGAAAGACCACCCCAAACTTTTCCAAAATCTACTTCTCTATAAACTTTAGCATTAATATCAATAGATGATTCTTCTGTAGCGTCTCTGTACATATACATTATTGAAGGTTCAAAACTCCAATCACTTCCATATTTTTGAAATACGTTTCCAACCGATAATAAATATGTTCTAAGGTTATTAAACTCAAAACCTTGCTCATTAAAATTAATACCATCATTACTTAAAATATTTTTTGCAGTTACATGTGCATAAAAATTTAAAAAATGATAAGACATTCCTATGTCTATATTAAAATTTGTAGCACTTTGTTCAATACCAGCAATAAGTTGGTCGAATTCTCCTGGAGCTAAAAAAGTTGACTCGTCAAGTTTATATTGAATGAATCCGGCGCTCATACCAAATGAAAGCATATTTAAGTCTACTTCATTACGCGATAATAATAAATGATGTGCATAAGTAATATATGCTCCTGTATTTGAATGAAACCCATTCTGATCATTATAAAAAATACCACCTATTGCAGATGGGCCATCCCCAAGTCTACTGTGCGCACTTAACGTTTGTAAGTTAGGTGCGTCATCTACTCCAAACCATTGTTGTCTAGCAGTTAATCTAACCTTAGCGCAATTAGCTACCCCAGCCATTGAAGGATGTATCAAATAATAATTATCTGTCAAATAGTCAGAATATACTGGCATTCCCTCTTGGGCAAAACCTATATATGAAGTTAAACTCACTAAAGAAATTAAAAAATATTTATGTATTCTCATCTTTTATCGTTTCAAAGTAAAATGGGCACGTTGTTGTTTTATTTCACCTGTTAAAGGTTCTATGTATTCAACCGTAAACCAATAATCATCTGTTGGCAATCTATTTCCTTGATAGGTACCATCCCATCCTGGACTTGTAGGATTTAACTGTTTTAAAAGTTTCCCATATCTGTCAAATATATAAATTTTTGCACTAGGTTGTGTTTCTATTCCTTTGATGTTCCAACTATCATTATTTCCATCTCCATTTGGAGTGAAAAACAAGGGGTAATCTATAACCATTACTGATTCTGAACTTATACCACAACCATTAACATCTCTTGAATACACCGTATGCATACCACCTGTAACATTATCAAAAAAACCAGTGTCTTGCCAAGGTCCATTATCTAAACTGAATTCATATGAACTCGAGCCTTCTGATATAGCCTCAATAATGTGATTACCTGAAAAAGCTTGTGATGTAACTAAAGCTGAAATAACTGGTGGCTCACTCTCAATAACTTCTGCGCTATCCATACTATTACAACGTGTAATTGTAGAAGTTGTTATGTCATAAACTATAACCGTATAAATACCACTTTCAGTTGGAATTAAATTAGAACTTGTTTCTAAAGCCAAAAGAACACCGTCTAAATACCACTCAAACTCATAATCTGTGATTGACAAACCAGTTTCTATTACTGGAGGAGCTGGAACAACTTCTGTTCCGTTTGTAGTTGTACAAAGTATATAAATATCATCTAAATCAAATTCAGGAAGAGGATTTACCTTTAATGGGATTGGTTTAACTTCAAAACAAACATCTGGCGATAAATTATTACTAACTCTAACAAATATTACTTGAGGGTTTGTAATGTTTTCGTAGAGTGATGGTAAGGGTTGCATATTGTTAAGCGCATCATCATCCGAGAAATGATACGTAACAGTTACATCTAATGGATTTTGACCATCTAATATTTCATCTTCAATTGTAGATAGATCAAACTGAGCAACTCCATCATTATTTATATTATCATCACAAAGTTCAAAATCTAGAGGTTCTCCATCACTATTTGCTTGAGCACCTTCAATAACCTCTACATTAAAAGACATAGAACTAATAGAACAGCCTGTAATGGTATTAGTAAGGGCTACAAAAATTTGTTGAGGATTAACTGAGTTTGTGAAAGTATCTGCTAATGGATTTGTTAAGTCATCTGCATCTTGTTGTGATATGTGAAAACTAACCACCAAACTATTTGGGTCTTGACCGTTAAGAATTTCGTCCCTCTTTGAGTCTAAATTAAAATCAAAAATACCATCTGTCGCATTTTCGCAAGCTTGAAGTGCTTCAATAATAACTGTGTTTGGTAAAGGATTTATTGAAAGATCAAAATCTACTAAAGCATAACAGTTTGTTATTGTGTTTCTAACTCTTACAAAAATAGTTTCTGTAGAATCTGTGTTTGAATATGCTGCTGGATTTGGAATTGCATTTATACCATTATTAGCTTCTGCAAAAGAAAAATGATAACTCGCAACTACATCAGGGTCTCCATTAAAAATATAAGTTTCATTCTGAGTTAGATCAAATACTTCAACCAAATCTCCAACGGTAACATCATCACATAAAATAATATCATCAGGGTCTAAATTTGGAGTAGGATTGATCGTTCTTAACCTCACATGAATTCCTAATCCGACACAGGCATTGTCTACATCACTATCTACTCTCACATATATCTCTTGCTCAAAAGGTGAAGCGTCATTTCTGTGATTAGAAATATCTAGAATTGCATTAGTTTCTGCTAGTGCATCGGTTTCAGTTTCGTAATACGTAAACGTTAAGCTTTGACCCGTTGGAAGTACCGCCAAAGCTCTTATTTGAGTTTCGGCGTCGCTAAAATCAAAAGTCGTAATTCCGTTAGTTAGACTATTATCTACTAAACCAGTATCGCACTCTTCATAAAGAATTTCTACATTAGAAGGTATTTGAGTTGCAGACACAAATAAATCTAATTGCGCTACTCTAAAACACATTTGGGCGTTCTCTACTCTAACAAATAAAATATCTGGGTTAGATGATGGATCTGTGTTTGCAAACACTAAAGGATCGGGAATTGCATTTACCCCATTATTTGCATCTGCTAAATCTGTATAATAAGTAAATGTTTCATTTGCAGCATTTATAGATATAAAAACTTCTGACTCTGTAAGATTAAAGTTAGAGATGCCATCTGTATCGTTATCACATTGACTCAACTCAACATTTGATGTAATTATTGGCAGTAAATTCACCTGTAATGTTATACTTGATATTTCGTAACAATTAACGTTACTATTATTTTGAACCCTCGCAAATATCACTTGAGTATTAGAGATTGAGTTAGTAAATAAATTTGGCAAAGCATTTACATCTAAATCTGCTTCTGTTTCTGTTAAATAATAGCTAACTGAAAATTGAGTAGAATCTTGTAATCCTAAAACTTCATTATCAATTAAAGGTAAATTAAACTCAACGATTCCGTTAGTATCATTACCATCGTTATTATTATCACACAATTCATAAATAACATTTTCACTTGTAACACTTGTAAAAACATTTAGTGTAAACATGGTAGTAACAAAACACGTTTGGGAAGTAACATCTTCTATTCTTATAAAAATTAATTCACCATCAGTTCCTGTGTAATTTGTAGGGTTAGTAATTGCAGCAAATCCAGTATCCGCGTCTGTTTGAGAATTATGATATGATAAGCTAAATTCTGTTGCACTCTGAGAGCCAAAAACAATTGGAGTATTTTGAGATAAATTAAAGACAGCATCTCCTGTTGGACTACATTCTGAAAAACTAATCGCCGGGGCTACAATTTCAGGAGTTGTTTTGAATTCTACAACTATAGAGTCTGATGTTGAACACCCTGCCGCAAACTCAACATCTACACTATAAATTCCTGCTTCCGCAACATCTAATGTAGATGTTGTAATACCTGAAATCTCTACACCATTAAAGAACCAAGTATGATCTGCATTTGGAGCTTTTGTATCTAAAGTAATTAATTGACCATCGCATTCTGCTGTTCCAGATGCCAACGTAATATCATCTCCTAGATCTCCTCCTAAATTAAAACTGCCAGCTTCTATAAAAATAGCTGTATCAAATATATCATCTAATGCGTCGGCTACAACTAATTTAATTTCATATGTTGTATTTGGTATAACTGTTGCAAAAGCAGTTAAAACCTCTGTTCTACCACCAAAATTTGTTGCGCCTAAATTATACCCTGCAAAAAAAGAAGTGTTAGCGGCACAGGCTGGCGCATTGTTAATAGTCGTAACATTTACAGGAGTTCCATCTGGCAGTACTGCTAAATTTCTGTAGGTAGTTGTTCCTACTTCTCTTAGTAAAAAAGCGAATCCGTCTGCAAAATCACATTCTTCATTCATGTTATACTCTTCAGAAGCCAATAAGTATCTAAAACTCAAATTATCTGTAGTTGGTGTGAAATTAAATTTTATAAATGTTGCATCAAACGTAGCACTAAGACCTAAAGCATCCTCTAAATCTGAATCGCCTGGAAGTGAGTTTTGACCACTATGCGGCCCTAATATTTCAGTATTTCCACCTAAAAATGCATTTCCTGATGTAATAACTATCCCTGATTCAAAGGGGAAATCAACTGCACCGCCACGGGTAAAATAGCCATAACTTTTTGTGTCTAAATCTGCTGGACCACCTGCTACTTGAGACGAAAAATTATCAACAGTAGAACATCCTCCTGTTACTAGTACATCTTCAATAAGTTCATTTGGCAAATAAAATGATTGCGCAAATGCAGAACTATTTATTGTTACTATAGAGTCTACAACAAATACTGTAATTGTTACGGTTTCTGAGCAACCAAGATCATTATCGTCTGTAGCTGTAAATTCTACTGTATATGTCCCTGGATTATTAAACTGATGCGATGTGTTTAATGTATTAGCAGTAGCCCCGGTGCCAAAATCCCATAAATACGTTGCATTTAGATTACTATCAGAAAATATAGCGCTTCCAGAGAAACTTACAGTTTCCGTTGGCAAAATTTCTATTTGGTTTGTAATAATATTAGCAGCTGGGACCGTTGCGTCTATGGAAGGTGATATTGTTTGGCATGGTAGAACACAATTAATGCGTGCATCCCAACCAGTGGTATTTCCAAAGCCATTACTCTCAAAACTTACTGTTAAACAACCTGAAGGATCGGTAGACACAACCTTTCCTGGACTTATTGTGCCTTCAAAATTTCCAATAACACTTGACCCAGTACTATTACCATTATAAATGGTCATTATATCTGAGCCAGGTTGAGTATTAAAAGTAGTGAAATTTAAAACTAGAATTTCCCCTACATTTTCAGGACAAATAGTAATTGTAAAATTTTCATTTGAGCTGTAATTACCTGCATTTCCACCAGAGTCAAAAAATCGATTTGGTGAGCACCTTTGAAAACTTCCATTTTGCATTATTAAGTCCTGAGCAGGAAGAGAGACAGAAGCTAATAGTAAAATTAGAAGTAAGGTTTTATTGAGCATAGGCTGATATAACAAAAATAGTATTCTTTATATATTTGGGTACGAAATTTAAGCATTATAAATGACTTGTAAAGTTAAAATCTTGACTAAACTTTAGTTAAAAAACAAGGTTAACTCTTCAGATTTTATATTTTTGCAAAAAAAAAATCATGATTCATACTGAGATTACCATACAAAAAACTTCTAATGAGGCAATTATTAAGTTTGAAGCAGATCGATTTTTAACAGAACATAATAGTTATGAGTTTAATAACATTGATGAAGCATCTAACTCCCCTTTAGCTCAACAACTATTTTATCTGCCTTTTGTTAAAAAAGTATATATAGCATCAAATTTTATCGCAATAGAACGTTTTAGTATTGTTGAATGGAAAGATGTAGAAAAAGAAGTTGCGGATCAGATTAAAAAGTACCTTAACTCTGACGCACTAGTTATAAAAGAAGAAATTTCTAAGCCAAAAACAGCAGTGACGGTATATGCTGAAAGCACACCAAATCCAAGTGTAATAAAGTATGTGTGCAACAAAAATTTGGTTGGTAAGATTTGCGAATTCTCATCAATTGATGAGGCAGAAAATTCTCCATTGGCCGTAGAATTATTTAAACTCCCATTTGTTAAAAATATTTTTATGGATAAAAATTATATATCCATTACAAAATATGAAATCGCTGAGTGGGATGACATCAATAATCAGTTAAGAGATTTTATTAGAACTTATATTGAAGATGGTAAACAAGTATTAAGTAAACCTATTACTCAACAGGTTAAAATTGAAGAAGAAAAAACAGAAGCAAAATTTGAAGCATTAGACGATATCTCTAAAAATATTGTCAATATACTTGAAGAATACGTTAAGCCTGCTGTAGCTAGTGATGGAGGAAATATTGAATTTAAATCCTATAACTCTGAAACAAAAAAAGTAGAAGTTTTGTTACAAGGAGCTTGTAGCGGTTGCCCTTCATCTACATTTACCTTAAAAAACGGAATTGAAAATATGCTTAAAGAAATGCTAAATGATCAGGACGTTTCTGTTCACGCAATCAACAATTAATTAACAAAATTTTAAAACTTATTTTCATCTTAATCATATAATTTAGCCATATTAATAAAGCACGATTTTTCTTTCATTAATTAACGCACGAAGAATTTAGCAAAAAAAATACTCTCTCAAACAATGAATTTATGGCGCGATTTTTGTTTGTTTAGTAACCCACAAGAAAACATTAAATAAAAAATTATGAAAAAAATCTCACTTACTATTATTTCACTCATTACAATACTTTTTTCTTACAGCCAAGGTATAACTAGTATAGATATTGCTTCTGAGAGATTAATAATGTCTTCAGACGCTAAAAGAACAGCTAATGCTGTTGGCTCCCCTTATATAAATGAAAATTTCTCACCTTTAAGAGTTAAGGGTTATGACAATCAACTTTTCACAGGAAGATTCAATGCTTACAACGGAGAATTTGAAGTTAATATTGGAACAAAAATCATTGCTTTAGACAAATCTAAGCAATATGAGGTCATGTTCACTCAAACAAATAAAATATACAGAACTTATAGCTATAACACAAAAAGTGGAATTTCAAAAAAAGGATTTTTAACTTTAGTTAATGAAACCGAAAAATCTGCTCTACTGAAGGAAGAGATTATTAAATATTACGAGTTAGTCCCAGCAGCCACATCATACCAACAAGACAAACCTGCAAAATTTAATAGAGAAGATGATAATTACTACCTGAAAATTGGTGATAACATCACTTATTTCCCTACAAAGAAAAAAGATATTTTAAAGGCTTTCCCAAAAAACGCAAAAGCTATAAAGAATTACATTAAGAAGAATAAACTTTCTACAAAAGAAGAAAGTGACCTTATTAAAATTGGAGATTTTATTTCATCTCTATAAAAAATATAATTATATAATTTAGCGATTCGAGAGAATCGCTTTTTTAATTTTAAAACATCACATAAAAACATGAACACACAAGACTGGATTGACAAAGGATATGACATTATCATAAATTTTGGACCTAAACTTATTGCCGCTTTCCTCATATGGATTATAGGTGGTTTTGTAATTAAAATGCTAGTTAAAGGAATAAAGCGAGGCATGAACAAAAGTAACTATGAAAAAAGCTTACAGAAGTTTCTTTTAAATTTAGTTACCTGGGGGCTCAAAATTGTTTTATTTGTTATTTTACTTGGTGTAGTTGGCATTCCAACAGCTTCTTTTGCTGCAATATTAGCTGCGGCTGGTTTAGCAATTGGTCTTGCTCTTCAGGGGTCACTTGGTAACTTTGCAGGTGGTGTTTTAATTATGATTTTTAAGCCTTTTA